>CAKTFI010000048.1 GCA_934555865.1 uncultured Christensenellaceae bacterium
CCCTCCAGGAGGGGTACATCATGGAATGCGGCATCGACATCACGGCCGAGCCGCCGGGCAAGAAGCTGCAGCACATCTCGCTGCTGTCCGGCGGGGAGCGGGCGCTCACGGGCATCGCGCTGCTGTTCGCGATGATCCGCATCAACCCGGCGCCGCTCTGTCTATTGGACGAGATCGACGCGCCGCTCGACGAGGCGAATGTCGTGCGGTTTGGCAACTATATCCGCAAAATCCCGGATTCGCAGTTTTTGATCATCACGCACCGCAAGCCGACGATGGCGATCTGCCCGGTGCTGTTCGGCGTCACGATGGAGGAAAAAGGGGTCTCTAAGCTGGTTTCGGTGAAGATCGAGGAAAAGGAGTGAGAAAATGTCTTTTTTTGAAAAGTTGAAGCAGGGCATGACCAAGACGCGCAAAAACATCGCGGAAAAGCTGAGCGGCGTGTTTTCCATGTTCACCCGCGTGGACGAGGACTTACTCGAGGAATTGGAGGAAACGCTCATCCTGTGCGATGTGGGCGTGAATACGGCGACGCGCGTGATCGGCACGCTGCGCGAGCGCATCAAGGCGGAAAAGATCCGCGAGGTGGGCGAGGTCAAGGCCGCCCTTAAAGAAATTTTGCTGGAACAGGTGCAGTTTGCGCCAGCGGCGGAGACTTTCCCGCGGGTCGTCCTCGTCGTCGGGGTGAACGGCGCAGGCAAGACCACCTCGATCGGCAAGATCGCGCATGTGTATACGGAGCAGGGGAAAACGGTGCTGCTCGCGGCGGCGGACACCTTCCGCGCGGCGGCGGCGGAGCAGCTCGGCATCTGGGCGGACCGGGCGGGTGTCCCGATCGTGAAATACGGCGAGGGGCATGACCCGGCGGCGGTCGTGTATGACGCGATCGATTCGGCCAAGCACCGGGGCGTGGATGTCGTGCTGTGCGACACAGCCGGGCGGCTGCACAACAAGAAGAACCTGATGAACGAGCTGGGAAAGATCTCCCGCGTCATCGACCGGGAATACCCCGAGGCGGCGCGGGAAACGCTGCTCGTGTTAGACGGGACAGCGGGGCAGAATTCGCTGTTCCAGGCACGGGAATTCGCGAGCACGGTGCCGATCGACGGGATCGTCCTGACCAAGCTGGACGGGACGGCCAAGGGCGGGTTTATCTTTGCGATCCGCGAGGAATTGGGCATCCCGGTGAAGTACATTGGCGTGGGCGAGGGCATCGACGACCTGCAGCCCTTTGACGCTCGGGAATTTGTCGATTCCCTGCTGGACTGACAAGCAAAAATGCTTGACAGGCGTGAAAAAAGCCGGTAGAATAAGGAGGTAGCATGCAGACAGAACAGCATTTTGCGCTCTCCCTGCTGCTGGATGCCTATGGGCGGCTGCTGACAGACAAGCAGCGCGACGCGCTGGACATGTATGTCAACGAGGATCTGAGCCTTTCGGAGATCGCGGAAAACGCGGGGACCTCCCGGCAGGCGGCGCAGGATTCTATCAAAAAGGCCGCGCAGCGCCTCCGGGAATGGGAAGACGCGCTCGGCATCTGCCGCAAGCAGCGGCTGATCGAAGCGGAACTGGCCCGCCTCTGCACCTTGGGCAGCGAGGCGGAAGCGTTGGCGGAATCGATCCGCAGAATTCTCTGGGAGGAGTAGACATGGCATTTGAAGGTTTGGCGGAAAAGCTGCAAAATGTATTCAGCAAACTGACGGGCCGGGGCAAGCTCTCGGAGGCGGACATCAAGGCCGCGATGCGCGAGGTGCGCCTGGCGCTTTTGGAAGCGGATGTCAACTATCTGGTCGTCAAGAAGTTCGTCAAGAATGTCTCGGAAAAGGCGGTCGGCGAAGAGGTTTTGCAGAGCCTGACGCCGGGGCAGCAGGTCATCAAGATCGTCCGCGACGAGATGACGGAGCTGCTGGGCGGGACGCGCAGCAACATCAAGCTAGCCTCGGCGCCGCCGACGGTCATCCTGATGGCGGGCCTGCAGGGCGCGGGCAAGACGACGATATGCGGCAAGCTGGCGCTCTATTTCAAAAAACAGGGCAAAAACCCGATGCTGGTCGCGTGCGACATCTATCGCCCGGCGGCCAAGGACCAGTTGAAAGTGGTGGGCGAAAGCGTCGGCGCAGAGGTGTTCGCCATGGACTCGACCGACCCGGTGGAGATCACGCAGGCGGCGCTCAAGGAAGCGGCGCGGCGCGGAAATGACATCGTGATCGTCGATACGGCGGGGCGTTTGCACATCGACAGTGGGATGATGGAAGAGCTTTCCCGCCTGAAGGCGGCCGTGCAGCCGACGGAGACGCTCCTGGTCGTGGACGCCATGGCCGGGCAGGACGCCGTCAACGCGGCCAAGGCCTTTAATGAGGAGGTCGAGCTCACGGGGGTGATCCTCACCAAGGTGGACGGCGACGCCCGCGGCGGCGCGGCGCTCTCGGTCAAGGATGTCACCGGCAAGCCGATCAAGTTTGTGGGCGTCGGCGAAAAGATGGAGGATCTCGAGCCCTTCTACCCCGACCGGATGGCCGGGCGCATCTTGGGCATGGGCGATGTGCTGTCCCTCATCGAAAAGGCGGAGCAGGCGATCGACGAAAAGAAGGCGATGGAACAGCTGGAAAAGATGAAGAGCCAGCAGTTCGACCTCAACGACTTTTTGGAGAATTTGCAGCAGCTAAAGGGCATGGGTTCCATGCAGGACATTTTGAAGATGCTCCCGGGCGGGAACAAGCTGGCCGGGATGGAAGTGGACGAGAGCCAGTTTAAGCGCACGGAGGCGATCATCTGCTCCATGACGATGCAGGAGCGGCAGACGCCCGGCATCCTCAACGGCAGCCGCCGCAAGCGCATCGCGCGGGGCAGCGGCACGAGCGTGCAGGATGTCAACCGCCTGCTCAACCAGTTTGAGCAGATGAAGAAAATGATGAAGATGTTTGGCGGCAAAAAGGGAAAACGCCGCGGCGGCATGATGGGATTGCCTTTTTAAGGGCATTTACATAAGAAATTCATAGTGAACTATCGGAGGAAACAACAATGGCAGTAAAGATCAGATTTAAGAGAATGGGCGCGAAGAAGGCTCCCTTCTACAGAATCGTCGTGGCAGACAGCAGAAGCCCGCGCAACGGCGCCTTCATCGAAGAGCTCGGCTACTACAACCCCGCGACCAAGGAGACCCAGATCGAAGCCGACAAGGCGAAGGATTGGGTCGGCAAGGGCGCGCAGCCGACGGAGACCGTTCGCAGCCTGTTCAAGAAGAACGGCATCATCGACTGAGAAACCGTCCAAGGAAGAGGGCAGAAGCATGGTAGAATTGGTAGAATATCTGGCCAAATCCCTGGTAGACGACCCCGATCAGGTGAAGATCGTGGAAAAGACGCTGGATGACACGGTGATTTTGGAGCTCACGGTCGCGGAAGGCGACATGGGCAAGGTCATCGGCAAGCAGGGGCGCATTGCCAAGGCGATCCGCACGGTCGTCAAGGCCGCCTCGGCGAAGTCCGGCAAGAAGTACACGGTGGAAATCCTCTAAGATGGAGTATTTTGCGATTGCAAAGGTGGTAAAGCCGCAGGGGATTCGCGGGGAAGTCAAGCTGGAGACCTATGTGGAGGATCCGCAGCGCTTTTCGACGCTGCCGCATATCTATACCGAACAGGGCGGCGCTTATGTGAAGCACGAGGTGACTTCCGGGCGGCTGTACCGCGGCTTTGCCTACCTGAAATTGGCGGATTACCCGGACCGGAACGCAGCGGAGACGCTGCGGGGGCAGTACCTCTACATCGACCGCGCGCATGCGGCCGAATTGCCGGAAGGGGCGAACTATATCGCCGACCTTTTGGGGCTGCGGGTGGAGGACGACGAGGGTCATGTCCTCGGCCGGTTGGAGGATGTCCTGCAAAACGGCGGAGTGGATGTCTATCAGGTCTCGGACGGAGAACGAACGGTCCTCTTCCCCCTGGCGCCCGGCGTGGAGCTGGAACGCGACCTGGAAAATGGCGTCATCCGCGTGAGTGCGGCGCGCCTGAAAGAGGTCGCGGTGCATGGTTAAGTTTCATATTTTGACGATTTTTCCGGAGATGTTCGCTTCCTTTTGCGGCACAAGCATCTGCAAGCGGGCGATCGACGCCGGGAAGATCGACATTGTGCTACATAATTTCCGGGACTATACGCTGGACAAGCATCGCCGGGTGGACGACGCGCCGTTTGGCGGCGGGGCAGGCATGCTCATCGCGCCGCAGAGCGTGTTCGACTGCTTTGACGCGGTGCAGGCCACGCAGCAGGGCAAGCGGGTGTGCAATGTCTATATGTCCGCCTCAGGCGCGCCGTTTACGCAGCAGACGGCCCGGGAGCTCGCGGGATATGACGAATTGAACATCCTCTGCGGGCATTATGAGGGCGTCGACCAGCGCATTTTGGATCGGTATATCGACCGGGAGATCTCGATCGGCGACTATGTCCTGACCGGCGGGGAGCTGCCGGCGATGGTGCTTACCGACGCGGTGATGCGCTTTGTGCCGGGGGTGCTCGGCAATGCGGACAGCACGGAGGACGAGTCGTATAGCTACGGCGGGCTGCTGGAATACCCGCAGTATACGCGCCCGGCGGAATTCCGCGGCATGGCCGCCCCGGAGATCCTCCTTGGCGGGCATCATGCGAAGATCCGCGCCTGGCAGCGGCAGGAGGCGATCAAGAAGACGGCGCGCGTGCGCCCCGACCTCTTGAAAACTGCGGAACTGACCAAAGAAGAAGCGGAATTTTTGCAAAACTTCTTGCAAACTTCCAAGGATGAATGATATAATATCATTTGTGTGTGTATGTACTAGAGCGGTCCGCTGCTCCAAAAGGGAGTAAGAACGCTTACGATAAATGGAGGACCTATCATGGATTTGATCAAGTATGTGGAACAGTCTCAGATGCGGACCGATCTGCCGGCGATGGAGATCGGCGATTTGCTGAAGATTCATCTGAAAGTCACCGAAGGTACACGGGAAAGAATTCAGATTTTTGAAGGCTACCTAATCGCGAGAGATGGCGGCGGCTTGACCGAGACGATTACCGTTCGTCGTGTGAGCTACGGCATCGGCGTGGAGCGCATTCTGCCCCTGCACAGCCCGAAGATCGCGAAGATCGAAAAGGTGCGCAGCGGTAAGGTCAGAAGAGCGAAGCTCTACTACCTGCGCGACAGAGTGGGCAAGGCGGCAAGAATCAAAGAGAGATAAGTTCACGATTTGTGAAGGCCAAAAAAGAACGGAAATTTCCGTTCTTTTTTTATGCGGCAAAACTCGGTGGCCGGGAAGGCGGCGCCTTGGTTGTTTCGCAGGATGTTTTAGTATATAATGAAGGAAAGTTGCGGTATCTTCCGCCGGTGTGCGGCAAGCAGCAGGAGGCCGGTGAAAAGGCGCGGCAAGAGTGCACAGCTGCGGCAGCGGGCCGGGCAGACATTGAACGGATATACCGTGTTTGGACAGATCGCGGATTGCCCGCCGGGGCCGATCCGCTACTATTTGAAAAAAGAGCCATAAGAGATGAACGAAAAACAGAAACAATTGACCGTACAGTGGTACCCGGGGCATATGACCAAAGCCAAGCGGGCCTTGCAGGAAAAGCTCAAGATGATCGACATGGTCATCGAGGTGGTGGACGCCCGCGCGCCTAAGAGCACGCGCAACCCGGACTTTGACAGTCTGTTCGCGGGCAAGGCGCGCATGCTCATCCTGAACAAGGCCGACCTGGCCGACCCGGCGGCGACCAAGCGTTGGGTGGCGCATTTTGCGGCGCAGGGCATCTATGCGGTCGCGTATTCCGCCATCGGGGGCAACGCCCGCGCTTTGCAGAAGCAAATCGAGCAGGCCGCGGCGGAAATATACGAAAAATATAAGAAGAAGGGCGTCAACAAGACGGTGCGCACCTGCGTCTGCGGGATCCCCAATGTGGGCAAGTCGGCCATCTTGAATCGCCTGATCGGCGAAAAGCGCCTGAAGGAGGGCAACAAGCCGGGCGTGACCCGAGGGCTTACCTGGGTGCGGCTGAGCCCGTACCTCGAATGCATGGACTCGCCAGGGCTTTTGTGGCCGAAGATCCGCGACGAGCGCGCGGGGGCGATCATTGCGCTCATCGGGAGCGTGCGGCAGGAGATCCTGGACGAGGAGGAACTCGCATACTACCTGATCCGCCTGCTTTCGGAGGTGCGCCCAGACCTGCTGCGCGATCGCTATCGCATCGACGAGATCCCCGAGGACGCCTATGAGGCATTGCAGGAGATCTGCCGCAAGCGGGGCTTCCTCATGCGCGGCGGCGTGGCCGATCTGGAGCGCGGCTGCAAGACGCTTTTGGAGGAATTCCGAAACGGCAAGCTCGGCACCATCACCTTTGAATTGCCGCGGGAGGGGGAATAAGATGCAGCCGCTCGAAGGGTTTTATGCAAACGAACTGCGCTGTGCCGCCGAAGGCGGGCGATTGGCCGGGGCGGACGAGGCAGGGAGAGGCCCGCTCGCGGGGCCGGTCGTCGCGGCGGCGGTCATCCTCCCGGCGGAGGACTTCCTCCCTGGGGTGAACGACTCCAAAAAGCTCTCGGAAAAGAAGCGCGAAGCGCTCTATGAAGAGATTCTTGCGCACGCGGTCGGGTGTGGCATCGGCATCGCCACGGTGGAGGAGATCGAGCGGGAAAACATCCTGGGCGCGACGCGGCTGGCCTTTGCGCGGGCGATCGCGCAGCTCCCGCCGCCGTTCACGCTGTATACCGACTATATCACGGGGCTGGACATCCCCCTGCCCTATACGCCGATCGTCAAGGGCGACGCCAAAGTGTATTCCATCGCGGCGGCCTCCATCCTGGCCAAGGTGACGCGGGACCGCATGATGCGCGCCTATGCGGAAGAATATCCGGAATATGGCTTTGACAAGCACAAGGGGTACGGTACGGCGGCGCATACCGAGGCGATTTTGCGCTATGGGCCCTGCCCGCTGCACCGGCGGAGCTTCCTGAAAAAGCTGTATGCGGACACCTGAGCAGCGCCTGGGCGAGCTGGGCGAGCGCCTGGCCGCGGACTATGTGCAGAAAAAGGGGATGCGCATCCTCGAACGCAATTACCGCATCCGCGGCGGGGAGATCGACCTCATCGCGCAGGATGGGGACGAGGTGGTCTTTATCGAGGTGAAGGCGCGCACCTCGCGCGAATTCGGCCGCGGGGTGGAGGCGGTGGACGCCAAAAAGCAGCGCGCCCTGCTGCGCACGGCGAGGTTGTACCTCTACCGCCACGGCGGGTGGGAACAACCGGCGCGTTTTGATGTCGTGGAACTGGATTTTTCGGACAAACCGGCGCATCTGCGCTATTGGAAGAATGTCATTTTTGAAATAACCTGAAAAAAGGGAGGAAAGCGATATGCTGGCAAGCGTGTGGAGCGGCGGGCTGTATGGCCTCGATGGATATCCGGTGCATATCGAAGTGGACTGCTCGGCCGGGCTCCCGTATTGGGAGATCGTGGGACTGCCGGATGCGGCCGTCAAGGAGAGCCGCGAGCGGGTGCGTTCCGCGCTTAGGAACAGCGGATATACCTATCCGACCGGGCGCATCATCGTCAACATGGCGCCGGCCGACCAGCGCAAGGAGGGGCCGATCTATGACCTCGCCATCGCGGTGGGCATGCTCAAGGTCTCGGGGCAGCTGGAAGCAGGGGCCTTTGCGGATGCGCTCTTTTTCGGGGAGCTTTCGCTCAACGGAGAGGTGCGGCCGGTCCGCGGCATCCTCCACATGGTGATCGAC
>CAKTFI010000049.1 GCA_934555865.1 uncultured Christensenellaceae bacterium
CCCTAACACGGCGGGCGGCGAGACCGGCGGGACGCTGCGGCTCAACCTGCCGGACATTACTTCGCTGCACCCGCTGGAGCAGGTGTCGGAGGCGGTGGGAAACCTGTTCTCGCTCCTGTTCGATCCGGCGGTCCGCGTGAATGCCGACGGGAGCTGCAGCGCGAACATCCTGGAGAGCTGGGAGATCTCCGAGGACGGGTGCGAATACACCTTTTCCATCCGCAAGAATGTGGCCTTTCACGATACCTCCTATGGGACGGTCGATGCGGAGGACATCCTCTTCTGCCTGGACTATGTCGTCAAGCACGAATCCGCCGCGCTGCATGCCTATGCCGACGGCGTGGAAAGCTATGAAAAGGTGGACGACCTGACGATCCGCGTGCGCACGAGCGGCAAAAAGCGCAACCTGCCTTATCTGTTCGGCTTCTATGTCGTGCCGAAGGAATACTACGCCCAAAAGAAGGCCTCGACCAAGGCGCTGCCGGTGGGAACGGGGGCGTATGCGGCGGAAAGCTATGCCGAGGGGGAGAGCATGCGCCTCGTGCGCAACGCCTCCTGGTGGAAGGTGGCGCCCGCCTATGCGGCCATCGAGCTGACGCCGGTGGCGGAGGACCGCATCGTGCTCGGGAGCGATGTCTTTTCGGACTATGAGATGCTGTTCACCGATTCGCTGGCGGCGGGCAGCCTCGGCGTCGCGGGCAAGGTGGATGTGCACCAGATCCGGACGCCGTACCTCACCTGCCTGGTGCCCAATGTCTATAACCGGGCGATGGGGGATGCCAACCTGCGCCGCGCGATCGCCTATGGCGTCGACCGGGCAAAGCTCATCTCCTCGACGCTGATGGGCCTTGGCGAGGCGACGGTGACGCCGCTCTCGGAAAATTTCTGGGCGGTCAACAAGACGGCACAGTCCACCGCGGCGCAGGACAAGAGCCTGGCGCTTTCCTACCTGGAAAAGGCGGGCTATCGGACGGCGGAGGACGGCCGGCAGTATACGATCAACAGCGACGGGACGCGGAGCTACCTCTCTCTGCGGCTGCTGTACACGCCGAGCGGCGGCGCGTATGACCTGAACGGGGCGGTCGCGCAGGCCATCGCCGAGAGCCTGGGCGAGATCGGGGTGCGCGTAGAGCTCGTCGCGCAGGACGCCGATACCTATCTTTCGACGCTGCAAAAGGGCAATTTCCAGCTGGCGCTCTGTCAATTCTATATGTATGCGGATCAAGACCTGCGCTTCCTGTTTCGCGATGCCTGCAATTACGGAAATTTTCACGATTCGGCATTGCAGCAGGCGCTCTCGGCCTGCGCTTCGGCGCTTTCGGAGGAGGAGACACAGGCGGCCTTCACCGAGCTGCAGACGCAGCTGGTCGAAAAAATGCCGGTCATCGGGCTGTACTATGCGGAGCACTGCCTGCTTGTCAACAGCAGCATTTCCATACCATCGAAGCTCTGTTTTGCAAAAATTTTCCAAAACATCAACGAGTGGAAGCAAAAATAGCCAAAAAAGCGGATAAATAAAACGTGGCGGACGGCGCATACTATCTCTAAAATCAAAAGGAGGTAAGTTGTATGTCCAAGAACACGCCGAACTATAACATTCGCTGCTGCGTCACGAGTTGCGCGAACCATTGTGCGCAGGAGGAATACTGTGCGCTCGACTGTGTGTGCATCGGCACGCACGAGGCGCATCCGCAGATGGAGGAATGCACGGATTGTCAGTCCTTTATTCGCAAGTAACGCGCGGGCAAACAAAAAGCAGACGAGAGGATCGTCTGCTTTTTTGATGCGGAAAAATCGCCGAAAAGGCGTCATCTGCGCCGGGCGCGCCGCAAGAGGAACTTGATCTCGGCCAAGTATTCCCGCAGCAGGTTGTTGGGCAGGAACTTCCGGTTGGAGGGGGCGGCGACGCCAAAGACTGGGGAGAGCCCGCAGGCCTTGGCGATCTGCATGGCGCGGAACAGGTGGAAGTTGTTGGTGACCAGGCCGACGCGCGCGCCGGGCGGGAGGAGTGGCAGGCAGTTTTGGATGTTCTCCTCCGTGCTGCGCGAGGCGCATTCCAGCACGAGCCGCGCGGAGGGGATGCCGCGCTGCCGCAGGTAGTCTGCCATAGTCTCCGCCTCGGGTTGGGGCTCGTTGGCCCCCTGCCCGCCGGACAGGATGCATTGCGTGTCCGGGTTCTCCCGGAGATAGGCAAGCGCACGGTCGAGGCGATGTTGCAGCACGGGGCTTGGGCCGTCTGGGCGTACCTGCGCTCCCAACACGAGCAGGTGCGAGAGCCCCGGCCTGACCGCGGCGCGCGCTTGGGATCGGACGCGCAGGCAAAAGGCGCAAAACCCTGCGAGAAATACCGCTAGGAGGGCGAGCATGGCATACAGAACGCCGGAGGGGAGGAAGCGATCGAGCGAAAACCAGATCCCGACAGATGCGGCGAGCAAGCCGAACGCCAGCGCGAACCAGACGGCAAAAAAATGCGTCCCAGAGCGGATGCGGCGAATAGTCAGGCCATAGCGGACACAGAGGATCGCCGCGTCGAGGGCGAAGAGGGAGAGCAGAGTGCGAAGCATGGGGGACTTCCTTTCCGGGTGTTTTCTTTCATTATACTATGCCGCGCCCGGTTTGCAAAGCGGCTCGCCGCCGCCCATTTTGCCGGGAAATGCAGGATTTGCCCGATTGCAATTGCACGCGGCTTTCGTTATAATAAAAATGTTGCATATATACTATGGTAGGCGCCGAGTTTGGGCGCCGAACAGGAAAGAAGGAACACAGAATGAAGTACGATTTCGTGTCGATTATGGATCGCGTCGGCAAGGATGCGATTGCTGTCGAAGGTTTGGGCAACGGCAAGGCGCCGGGCGCGCCGAAGGAAGGTTTTGACATCATCCCCATGTGGGTTGCGGACATGAACTTCCCGACCGTCCCCACGATCCCGGAGGCCATCATTGCGCGTACGCAGCACCCCGCTTATGGCTATTTTGCCCCGCGCAAGGAATATTTTGACTCGATCATCCGCTGGCAGGAGACGCACAACGGCGCGACCGGCCTCACGGAGGATTGCATCGGGTATGAAAACGGCGTGCTCGGCGGCGTGGTGAGCGCGCTCAACATCTGCTGCTCCCGCGGGGACAAGGTGCTGCTCCATTCGCCGACCTATATCGGCTTCACCGGCAGTCTTGGCAATAACGGCTACGAAATCGTACATAGCCCGCTCGTCAAGGACGAAAACGGCGTGTGGCGCATGGACTACGAGGACATGGAACAGAAGCTCCGCGACGAGCACATCCATGCGACGGTGTTCTGCTCGCCGCACAACCCCTGCGGCCGCGTTTGGGAGCGCTGGGAGATTGAAAAGGCGATGGCGCTGTTTGAAAAATACGATGTCACGGTAATTTCGGACGAGATCTGGTCGGATCTGACGCTGTTCGGCAACAAGCATGTGCCCACGCAGTCGGTTTCGGACTATGCGAGAAACCACACGATCGCGCTGTATGCGCCTTCCAAGACCTTCAACCTGGCCGGACTGGTGGGCAGCTACCACATCATCTATAACCCAACGCTGCGCGACCGCGTGCGCAAGGAAAGCTCCCTGTCGCACTACAATTCCATGAATGTGCTGTCCATGTACGCCCTGATCGGCGCATACCGCAAGGAGGGCGAGGAATGGCTGGAAGAGCTGCGCGAGGTGCTGGGCGGCAATGTGGAATATGCCTGCGACTTCATCCGGACGCACTTTGAAGGCGTCGAATGCTTTAAGCCGGAGGGCACCTACATGCTCTTTTTGGACTGCACGAAGTGGTGCGAGGCGCACGGCAAGACGATCGAAGAGGTCGAGCAGGCAGCCTGGGATGTGGGCGTCGCGGTGCAGGATGGCCGCATGTTCCACGGCCCGTGCCATCTGCGCATGAACCTGGCGCTCCCGCTCTCGAGAGTGCAGGAAGCCATGGCGCGCCTGGAAAAGCATGTGTTTTGCAAATAACATCGCAGGATCAAAAGAAAACCCCGATGGGCCGGATGGCTCGTCGGGGTCTTTGTTTTCTGGGGGTTAGCGGAGGACGGTGCCGTCGGCCAGGGTGATGGTGTGGCCGTTTAGGCGGATCGTCCCGGCGTTTTCCAGGCTCGTGATCGTGCAGTCGCCCGTCACTTCCCACACGCAACCCTCCTCGATCGTGATGACGGCGTGCGCGGCGTCCGTGCTGCCGCCCTCGGCGTTGTCCACGATGTTGACCGCGCCGGTATACACGCTGCCGTTTTTCATCGTCAGCTGGAGCGTAGAGATGGTGTCCACCTCGATGTCGCCCGCGACCTGCTGCGCGTCCAGCGTGAGCTGCGCCTGCGCGCCGTTGCTGCCTGCCTTGCCCCAGCCGTTGGCGGCCGAGTTGCCGCTGACGCGCAGGAACAGGCCGTCGGCGTCCAGGTTGGAGATCGCCACCTGGGAAAGCGAAATTTCACAGGAGGTGTTGGTGACATAGAGGAGGTCGCCGCTCTTGCCGGTGAGCGACCCGCCCGTCATGGAGAAGGTGGACAGCCCCTCTGCGGCATCGCCGGACATGGACTGATAAATGAGCACATTGTGCACATTGATGGCGGAGCTCGCGCCCTCGGTCTTACTCATGCTGTCCGTTACGGTGCAGTCCTCGAGGAGGATGGAGTTGTTCCCCTCGATGACCAACGCCTCCGAGTTTTCCGCCGTCAGTGTAGCGTCCTTGACCTGGATGTCGGCAGTGGAATACACGGCGGGCGAGTTATACCCATGGCTTGCATAGCTGCCGCCCTGCACCAAGACCGTGCCGCCGCCGCGGTCCGAACGGATCGCCGCGGAGGAATTGCCCGCCGTGTCGACCGTGAGGTTGTTGGCGTAGGTCGTGCCGCCGCCGGTCGTCTGGATGCCGCCGGAATTGTCTGCTGTCGTCGTGATGGTCGAATCCGAAACGGTGACGGTCGTGCCGCTGCCATAGCTGAACACGCCGTTGCCGTTCTGCGCGGAAGAGGTGATCGTGGCGTCCTCGATGGTCACATTCGCCCCGTTGGCGGCGAGGAGGGCGGCATTCGTGCCGTAGAAATCGCCGTTTTCGGGGTTGGAGGAAGCGCCGCTGCTCTTGGAAACGGTGATGCCGGACAGCGTGACCTCCGCGCCGTCGATGCGCAGGGCGTTTTCGTCGTCGCCCTCCGGCTTTTGCGGGGGTGTGTCCGAAGGCGCTGCGTCACTGCCGCCGTTTGGCGCCGTCGTATCGCTGCCGTCGCCGCTCGGGGCGGAGGGAGCGCCGCCATTAGAAGCGTTGTCCGGCGGCGTGGACTGTGTGCTGTCCTGCGCGTCCGAGGAGGCGTCTGCCCCTTCGCCCGCATTGCCGGGGAGCGCCGGGGGCGTCTGCTCATCGCTGTCCTCCGGCTTCTGCGGCGGCTGCTGCGCGTCCTCTTCGGCCCATTCCCCGAGCGCCAGGGTGACGCTGGTGCCATCGATCGCGGAGATCCGCCTGTACCTGCGGCCGATCCGGAAGGGCTTTTGCATCTCCACCCGCAACGCCTGCGAGAATCTGGATTCGCTGGAGGAGGACAAGCTGTTCGATCGCTTTTACCGGGGTGACCCTTCGCGGAACGCCGGGACGCCGGGGTTTGGCGTGGGGCTTTCCATGGTGCGCAGCATCGCGGAAAACCACAAGGGCGCGGCATACGCCAAAAAGACAGAGGACGGGGAATTGGAGATTGGCGCAGAGCTGCGGTGACAAAAAACGCCTCCGGGGTGACCGGAGGCGTTTGGCGTCTTTACAGGCTTAGAGGCTTTGGCCGCACTTGGGGCAGAATTTGCTGCCGGGTGCGACCGCTTCGCCGCAATGCGGGCAGTTGGTGAGCAGCTTTGTACCGCAGGCGCTGCAAAATTTCGCGCCCTGGGGCAGCGGCGCATGGCACTGCGGGCAGTATTGCTGCGCCTCGGCTGCGGCGGATGCAGCCGGTCCCGCGGCGGTCGAAAAGCCCGCCACGCCGCCGACGCAGCGGCCGATGACCTCGAAGATCTCGGAGGGGAGCTTCTTCTGCTTATACGCACCGATGCCGGAGGTGATGGCCAGCGGCCACAAAAGGAAGAGCCCGACGGCCCCTGCGCCGAGCTTGTCGGCCCATTGCCCCTCGCCGATGGTGACATTGAGCGCGCTGCCGCTCAGGGAAAACTGCACGGTCGTGGCGAGCTTCATCCCCGAAAGCATGCGCAGCGTATCGCCCTGGCTCGCCTGGAGCAGGCACCCGCCCTGGGTGTATGCGGTCTGGACATCCATCTTCTTTTCCTCACGCAGAAAGCGCTCGAGCTGTTGCACGATTTCCTCCATGCGGATCCCATTCAATTCAAAAACTCTTGATTCTGCCATATGCGGCCTCCCTTTCGTTCGTAAACAGATTATTCGTTTGCCGTCGCCGTCTGCCTGCGCAGCGTCTGGCACAGCGCCCAAAGTGATTCGTCGTTTGTCAATTGATAGGCGTCTCCTTTGCGGAGCAGCGCCTGCCCTTCAAAGGAGAAGAGGAATTCCCGGCCGTCCTGGCACATAAAGCGCAGCGATTGCTCGCTGTCCGTCGCGCGGATGTCCGTCCGTTCGGCGACCTCGACTTGGGCGAGGGCGTCAAACAGCTGCCGGATGACCGCCGGGTCGGTGAGCTCGACGCACTGCGGGGTGTCGAGGGTAAAGCAGTATTGCACCCGCACGACCTCCGCGCTGGAAAAACCGTCGGCGAAGCGGGAAAAGTCCTCCCCCAAGAAGGAAAACAGCGCGCCTTCGCCTTCCGGCGGCGCGGGATGCGCAGCACAGCCGGGCAAGAGCGGAAATAGCGCCAGGAACAGCAAAAAGAGCGCACAGGCAGGGCGAAACCGCTTCATAAATTCCTCACAGTTTAAAAAAGAATCCCATATAAAGTATAGGGAAGTTTTGCTTGCAGGAGAAGGGAGTTTCCGAGTTTGGCAATGACAATTTTCCTCTTTTGCGGCGGCGCATTTATGGTATAATAGGAGACACGACAAAAATCGCCTGCGCGTGCGCGCGGGCAGCTGCTTTTTGGAGGGCATATGAGATTCAGTGCGCAGCTACAAGAGTATATCGACCGGCTTGCCTGTTCGGCAAAGGAGCTTTCGGCGGCGTCCGGGCTGTCCGACGCGGTGATCAGCCGCTATCGGTCGGGGGATCGGGAACCGGCCCGTGACAGTGCGCAGCTGACGCAGCTAGCCCAGGGGATCGCCAAGCTGGCGCAGGCGGCGGGCGTTCCCGGCCTTTCCCGGGAGGAAGTGACCGCCGGGCTGCAGGCGGCGATCGACGAGGAGGCGCGCCGGGCGGACCATGTGAACGCAAACCTGAAAAGCGCGCTTTCCGTGCTGCAGGTGAGCATCGCCGAGCTGGCGCGGGCGCTGAATTTCGACGCCTCCTATCTGTCGCGCATCCTCTCGGGGCAGCGTCGCCCCGTGGATATCGAGGACTTTGTGGAGCGCACCTGCCAATTCCTGGTGCGGTCCTGCGAGCGGAACGGCAAGACGGAGGTTCTGCGGCATCTGCTCGGCGATCCGGAGGCCGCGGGAGAGGCATTGCCCGCGCTGGCTGATGGGAGTTTTCAGGTGTTTGGACAGCTTTAGAACCTCGATCAAGTTGACAAATTGTTCCATTG
>CAKTFI010000050.1 GCA_934555865.1 uncultured Christensenellaceae bacterium
TGATATATCCTTCCTGTTCTTTTTTCTTGGCGTAAGTAGTCTTTCCAGAACCACATACGCCGCACATCATAATAACCTTGCTCATAAAACTCCTTTTCTTTTTCCGAAACGGCATCTATCAATTTGCACTACAAAGCAGAAAGTTCTTCAATCGCTTTGTCTAAAAAAATCATACCGTCCAGATGCTCCAGCTCATGGCAGAAGCATTTTGCCATTTCATCTTCTCCGTCAACTATAATTTCCTCTCCATATTCATTGAGTGCCTGAATCGTGATCTTTTGCGGACGGATTGTTTTTACAAAACGGTTCGGGAAACTAAGGCATCCCTCAACACATTCCTGCACACCGCTTTGGCTTATCATTTGCGGATTTACAAGTTTTAATCGTGTGTCGTTAAAATCAATGACAACCAACCGTTTCAAAACGCCAACCTGATTTGCTGCCAGTGCAGCTCCATTTTCTGTTTCATGTAATGTATCAAGCATATCATCTAAGAGCTGCCTGATTTTATCATCAACTTTTAGGACAGCTTTACATTTTTTTCTCAATATAGGGTCGCTGTCATAGCGAAGAAATCTTGTTGCGACTTTTTACCTCCTGTCTGCTGCTGTCAGCTCTTGATTTTCTCAAACTTACATCAAATAAAAATACATCCTCAATGGCACACTCAAACACTTTAGAAATATCATATGCAAGCCAGATAGATGGTTCAAATTTTTCTGTTTCTATGGCATTTATCGCCTGCCTTGAAGCTCCAACCAGTTCTCCTAATTGCTCTTGCGTCAGCCTTCGCTGTTCCCGCAATTCTTTTATTCTGTTTTTCATAGTTCTTCCAAAAGTAATGTTAACATTACAATGATTATATGTGTTTTCGTTTGTAATGTCAACCTTACATCCATTTTCTACTACACAAATATCTATAAATACAGGAAACGATACCATGTTTCAGATATCGTTTCCCTATATCATACCCTTATGAATAAATCATCTCATAATCCGCTTCATGCAAAGATTCCGACCAACATCATTGATGGCATAGCAGATGAAGTAATCAAATATGAACGGAATTGCGTATCTGGGATTTCAACAGCGCTTGGTATGCCTGGCGGTATTGCTATGGCTGCGACAATTCCTGCTGATATTGCGCAATACTATGGGTATATGCTTCGCGCAACGCAAAAGCTCATGTATTTATATGGATTTCCTGCAATTGATTTGGAAGAAAAAGGGCAAGTATTGGATTCGGAAACCATGAATATATTGATTATTTGTCTTGGTGTCATGTATGGAGCTGCCGGTGCAAACAATGCGTTGAAAATAATGGCAAAAGCGCTTGCAGCTGGTGTTGAAAAGCAGCTTCTGCGCCAAGCGCTTACAAAAGGGACAATCTATCCGATCGTCAAAAGTGTTGCAAAATGGTTTAGTGTAAAGATGACAAAAGAGGTTTTTGCAGGATTTTTCAAAAAGGCAATTCCTGTTGTGGGAGGGGTGCTTGGCGGTGGAATTACATTCTTTTCCTTTAAACCATGCTGTGATAAATTGAAAGCTACTTTGCAAAATACGATGCTCAGTAATCCTGATTATTGTCCAAGCACAGAGGAAGAGGAGTTAGTTATAGACGGCAAAACCATGCAAGCGTCCATATCCGCCTTGGATGAATAAGATGAATGGAAGAAAAATACCTGACTATAGGATGTATCATAGTCAGGTATTTTATTGTGTCAATTTTTCTATTCTGCTTTTGTGCATATTGGGGTACAACAATCCTGAGAAAAATGTCCTGGGTTACGACGCACCAAATTTGGGTTGAACTGCACTAGTAGGAGGGGAAAAAGGTCATCGACGGCAAATATGTTGGCAGGCAGAGTATGCGAAATGATCGCCTAAAAGGGCGGAATAGAAGCGGAGTGCAGAAGATATAAGATATAAAACCTTCCGCCCGCTGTTTTGGAAATCGGGGATTTTGTAAAATTTGAGGATTCCTTGAAAATATGTTTGCACAGTTTTGACAAAAACTATATAATACAAATGATACCACATTTTTTTTGGGTAGAATCATCAATTTTGAATTTTTTGTAGATGAGGCGTTTATGCATCCGAAATATGATACATTGCTCGATATATTGAAAAATTACGACCGGGTGGGCATCTGCCTGTCGGGCGGCTCCGGCAGCGCGCTCGTGGCCGTCGCGGCGGTGGAGGCGCTCGGCGCGGAAAATGTCGTCGCCATCACGGCCAACACGCCGTTTTTTACGGGCGAGGAGCTGCTGTCCAGCAAGGATCTCTGCAAGCGGCTGGGCGTGAAGCTGTATGTGCCCAACACCAACCTGCTCATGAACACGGAAGTCGTCACGAACGGGCCGGATCGCTGCTATTACTGCAAAAAGTGTATGTTCGATGTCGTGCAGAAGACGGCGGTGGAGCTCGGGATTCGCGTGCTGCTGGACGGGAGCTGCGCGTCGCCGGAGCATCTGGCCGTGCAGGAGGATCATAACGAAAAGGTGCTTTCCGAACTGGGCATCCTCTGCCCGCTGCGCATGACAGGGATCGAGCGCGAGGATGTGTATGAAATCATGAACGAGCTTTCCATGGGTTACTATCTTCGCCCGGAAAACGCCTGTTTGGCGACGCGCGTCGCCCCGGGCGAGCCGATCACGCTGAAAAAGATCCGCTGGATCCGCGCGGCGGAAAACTATATTCACTCGCTGGGCTATGGCCTGGTGCGCGTGCGCGTGCGGGACGGGCAGGCGCGCATCGAGGTGGCCCGGGAGGATGTCGCAGACCTGATGCGGCAGCGGGAAGAGGTGGAAGTAGAGCTGCGCGAAATGGGCTTTGCCGAGGTCGTGATCGACGAGGAGGGCTATAAGCGCGAGGCGGCCTCCTGCCTGTAATTGCAAAAAACGGAAAACAAAAACGCACAGACTGCACTGTGCGTTTTTTTGATTGCTGTGCTTTAGAAGCATTGGTCGAGGAAGGCGGCGACCTCCGATTGGTATTCCGCTTCGGTAAAGAAGACGAGCTTGTTGTCCAGCATGCACAGCATCAGGATGTCGATGTAGCGCGCGGCCAACTTTTCCAAGAGGGCGGTGCACTTCTTGCCGGACAGGACGGCGTCCGGGCCGCACACCGTGTACTTGGTAAGCCCGCGCTGGATCATATAGTCGATGCCGGGGGCAGACTGCTGGATGCACTTTTCGGCTTCGAGCAGGTTGCCACTTTGCAGGGCGAAGGAAAAGTCGATGCGCCCCTGCGACGCGGCCGACTGATTGAGCAAGTTGGCCTCGATGCCCGCCTGGGAAAGCGCAGTCATGAGCCGCGCGAGGTAGCTAATCGTGCAAGAAGCGTTTTTGACGGTCAAAATGGCCACATCCGGCTCGATCTTGGCTTTTTTCGCGGCCTCATTCTGCGCCAGCACATCCTGCATGGAATACAGCCCGGCCGGCTTGCCCGCGAGGAAACGCGCCGCCCGGAGCGCGCCCGCGGCGAACACCCGCCGGTCCTCCGAATGGTGCGCGATCGTTAAAATCTCCTCATTGGTGATGAAATACACTTCGTGGTCGCCTGCAATGTTGCCGCCACGGATGGCCTGGATGCCGATCTCACGCGGCTTGCGCTTGCAATCGCCGCCCGCGCGGCCGCACTGATAGTGGTAGATCCCGCCCATCGCGTCGTTCATGCCGTCGGCCAGCAGGAGCGCCGTGCCGCTCGGCGCGTCGACCTTGCGATTGTGGTGCTTTTCCAAAATCTCGATGTCCGCCTGGTCGCCGAAGAACTTAGCCGCCTGCTGGCAGAGCTGAAGCTGTAAATTGACGCCGAGCGACATGTTGGCGGTGAAGAAAATCGGAATCTCCCGCGCGGCCGCGGCGATGGATTCCCGCTGCGCGGCGGAATAGCCCGTCGTCGCGATGATCATCGGCATATGGTGGCTGCGCGCATAGTTCAGGTTGGCGTCCAGCGCACCCGGCTTGGAAAAGTCGACGAGCAGGTCGGCCTCTACCGTGCATTCCGCAAGGGAGGAAAAGACGGGGAAGGGGTTTTCGCGCGCGTCCGGCGCAAGGTCGATGCCGGCGGCGACTTCAAATTCCGGCGCGGCCGTGAAGGCCTCGCGCAAAAGCTGCCCCATCGCGCCGTTGACGCCGACGAGCAGAATTTTCGTAATCGATGCCATAAAACGCCTCCTTAGATGAGCGCGTACCGACGCAGCGTCTCGGTGAGCGCCGCCTCGGCCGCCGGGGACATTTCACAGAGCGGCAGGCGCAGCGGCCCGGCCGCAAACCCCATGTGGTTGAGCGCTGTCTTGACGGGGATCGGGTTGACATCCGTGAACAGCGCGAGGTTTAGGGGATTGTATTCGAGGAAGAGGTCGCGCGCCTCGTCCGTCTTGCCGGAGAGGTAGAGCGCGCAGATGTCGTGCATGACGCGCGGGATGACATTGGCAGAGACCGAGATCACGCCCTTGCCGCCGAGCGCCAGGATGGGCAGCGTCTGGTCGTCGTTGCCGGAATAGATGTCCATGCGGCCGCGGGTCAGGCGGATGGTCTCGGCGATCTGCGAGATGTTGCCGCTTGCCTCCTTGATGGCCGCGAGGCGCGGGTGCTCGGCCAGGCGCGCCGCCGTGGCGGGCAGCAGGTTGACGCCCGTCCGTCCCGGCACATTATAGAGGATGATGGGCAGCGTCGTCTGCTCTGCGATGGCGAAATAGTGCCGCAGCAGGCCCTCCTGCGAGCATTTGTTATAGTAGGGGGTGACGATGAGCAGCGCGTCCGCGCCGAGATCCTCTGCATATTTGGATTCTTGGATGACGGCGGCCGTGTTGTTGCCGCCCGTGCCCAGGATGACGGGGCGGCGCCCGGCGACATGCTGGATTGCCGTCTGCATGACGGCGTGCTTTTCCTCGACGGTCATGGTGGCAGGCTCGCCAGTCGTCCCGCAGATGACCAGCGCGTCGGTGCCGTTGTCCAGCTGGAAGTCCAGCAGGCGCTTTAGTGCGTCGAAATGGATTCCCTCTTGTGTGAACGGAGTGACAAGGGCTACAGCGGAGCCTTCAAAGATACTCATTTTGCGCTCTCCTTGCAAGAAAAGTTGGGTTGTCGGACAATCTAGACTGCTCGGCGGCCCGGACAGGTACACGATCCATCCTATATATATGTATAAAATTATAATTGCAGAGAAATAAATTGTCAAATTCCCGCCGCCCCAGGGGCACGCCTTGAAAAGCGGGGCGAAATTGTGTATGATATAAATTGGTAAATTTTCTTCGGAGGGAGGGGCAGGTCCCATGGCACAGGTGAGCTACGACGCCTTTGCGGATGTCTATGACACGCTGATGGCGGATGTAGATTATGACGCGTGGGCGGACTATTTGCAGGAATTTCTGCAACAAGCGCCGCGCCGGGTGCGCCGCGTTACCGAGGCCGGCTGCGGCACGGGGAGCATCTCGCTCCGCCTTGCGGCGCGCGGCTATGAAGTGACGGCGACCGACCTTTCCCCGGAGATGCTGGCGGTCGGGGCGGAACGCGCCCGGGAGGCGGGCGTGCATATCCGTTTTGCCCGGCAGGATGTGGGCGCGTTGGAGCTTGGGCGTTGCGACGCGCTCGTTTGCGCGTGCGATGTGCTCAACTACCTCCCGCCGGAACGGCTCCCCGCGGTGTTTTCGCGGGCGTTTGCCGGGCTGGCGCGCGGCGGTGTGCTGTTGTTTGACCTGAGCAGTCCGTCCAAGCTGCGCGGCACGCTCGCGGGGCAGGTCTACTATGAGGACCTGGACGACCTCAGCTATTTTTGGCGCAACACCTGGGCGGACGACCCACCGCGGGTAGAGATGGATCTGACCTTCTTCCTGCGGCGCGGGGAGCTGTATGAACGCCGGGACGAGCGGCAGGTGCAATATGTCCACGAAACGGCAGAGGTGCTGCGCCTGCTCTCGGCGGCGGGATTTTCGGCCGCGGCCTATGCGTTTGGCACGCATCTGCCGCCGGGGGAAGAAACCGACCGCATCTTCTTTGCGGCCTATAAGCCGGCGGAAGCGCCGAATTTTTGAACTATGATCGAGGTGAAGAACATGGCAGATACGATTCAGAGATATCTATTAAATAAGGAAGTCGTCGTTTGTGCGGCAGATACCAAAGAACTGGTCAACGTAGCGCGGGAGCTGCACGGTACCTACCCCGTGTGTACGGCGGCGCTTGGGCGCACGCTCACGGGAGCGGCGATGATGGCGAGCACGGCGAAGGAGGCCGCGGCGCTTACAACGCTGAGCCTCAACGGCGGCGGCCCGGCGGGCACGGTGCTCGCGACGGCCAACGGCGCCTGCGAGGTCAAGGGTTATATCGAAAACCCCTATGTCAACCTCCCGGCGCGCGCGGACGGCAAGCTGGATGTCGGCGGGGCGGTCGGCAAGGACGGCTTCATCACCGTACTGCGCGAGGCGGCGCCCGGGGCGGAACCGTATGTGGGGCGCACGCAGCTCGTATCCGGCGAGGTTGCCGAGGACATCGCCATGTACTACCTGCAATCCGAGCAGCATCCCTCCATCGTATACCTGAGCGTGTGGGTGGATGTGGACACGACGGTCATCGCCGCGGGCGGACTCATCCTAAGCCCTCTGCCCGGCGCGTCGGAGGAAACGCTCTCCATGATCGAATCCAAGGTGTTCGACATCCGCAACTATGGCCTCATGCTTATGACGATGACGCCGGAGGCGATCCTTCAAAAGATCTTTGCGGGACAGGAACTGGAAAAGATGGACGAAAAGCACCCGGTCTATCACTGCGGGTGCAGTGAGCAGCGCTTCGAGCGCGGCATCCTCTCGCTCGGCCGCAAGGAAATTCAGGAGATGATCGAACAGGACGGCAAGGCCGAGGTGGTCTGCCGCTTCTGCAACAAGAAATATGTGTTTGATAAGGCGCATTTGCAGCGCCTGCTCGACGAGGCGAAGTGACGATGCCGGGAGAAAAGCAAACAAAGGTGCTGGCCTTCCGGCAGGGGGCGGACTTCTATTTTTCGCGATACGAGCGCCTGCTTGCGCGGGAGGACTATGTCGACGCCCTGTCCGCCCTGCGCACCGCGCACGAAAAGGCGCCGGACAATCTCGAATACACGATGGAGCTCGCGGAATTGTACACCGAAATGGATTTCTATGAGGAATCCAACTGCCTGCTGCTCGGGGTCTTTCCAAAGGAACCGGGGTATCAGGAGGAATGCCTCTACGGCATGGGGTGCAACTTCTTTGGATTGCAGGACCCGGCCAAGGCGCGGGAATGCTTCGCCAAGATCTTGGAATACTACCCCGATGGGAGCTATGCGGCGGATGCCGGAGATTTCCTCGATTATCTGGACGAGGAGGCAGAGGACGACGACCTCCCGCCCGAGGTGATGGAGCGGGCAGATCGCGGCCGGTACCTCATCGATCATGGACAGGTGGGCGAGGGAGTCGACGATGGCAACCATCTGACGGCTCTTTTCGCGGACACCGACGGTCTGGCCGGGCTTGAC
>CAKTFI010000051.1 GCA_934555865.1 uncultured Christensenellaceae bacterium
GTGCCGTCCATGATGCCCCGGATGGTCGCGTTCGGGCTGGGAGACCTCTGCTTTAGGTGGTATTCCTCCATGCGCTGCGCATTGGGCGTAATCGTGGCGCACTTCACCGCGACGCTATAGCGGATCGCCGCATGCGCGGCGTCCTTGGTCACCTGGTCGCCCGTCTCGTCGCGATGCGGGAGCCCCAGGTCGTAATATTCCGTTTTGAGATCCACAAAGGGAAGAATCAGTTCATCCTTGATTTCCTGCCAGATGACCCGCGTCATCTCATCGCCGTCCATTTCCACAAGCGGCGTCTGCATGCTGATTTTGTTCATCGGGATTCCTCTCTGTCTTTGGGAGCAGGGCGCTTGCCCGCCCAGTTTTCATTTTTCCTAAAATATAGCACATTTCCCCGCGTTTGTGAATAGGGCGCGCGCATTTTCTGCCGCCGCCTCCTGCAAAAAAATTCACATTCTTCCCGCCCGCGCCGCTATGGCAAAGCCGCCAAAC
Source organism: uncultured Christensenellaceae bacterium (assembly GCA_934555865.1). GTDB lineage: Bacteria > Bacillota > Clostridia > Christensenellales > Christensenellaceae > QANA01. The sequence goes on from CAKTFI010000051.1 coordinate 493, forward strand.
TATGGTACAATGGGAAAATCCACGGAGGTTTTTTTATGAGACGAGCCATTTTTCGCCTGTTCTGCATCGCTGTCGCGCTTTTTTGCGGCCTTTCGCTCGCCGCCTGCCGGTCGTCCGCAGCCGACACCGTCGTCGCCGAATGGAAGGGCAACAAAATCACGCTGGAACAACTGTTTGACGAGCTGGACTATCAATTCTATTTTTCCGGCACGGAGGAAGGCATGACGGAAGATACCCTCCTCGAGGCCGCCGCGGCACAGCTGGACACGCTCGTCGCCTACTACACCGCCCTCCAAAAGGCGGCGGACTTGGGAATGGACGGCCTTTCCGGCGAGGAGCAGGCCGCTATCGAAGAGGAGGTCGCCGCCGACCTGGAAAACAGCCGCCAATACTATACCGAAACGCTGCGCGCGCAAAACGGAGCTCTTTCCGACGCGCAGCTGGAGGCGCTTGTCGAGGCCGCCATGCAGGAGGCGGGCTACAGCGAGCAGGCGCTCCGCGCACACTATACGGAGGCGGCGATCTATGAGCACATCTTCTCCTATTGCACCGACGCCATGACGCTTTCCGCAGACGAGCTGCAAGCGGGCGTCGCCAATCTGGCCGAGCAGGCGCGGGAGACCTATGCCACCGACCCGGACCGCTATGACTATGACCAGCTGCTCGGCGCTACGATCTACTACACTCCCGCCCAGGTGCGCCGCGTCAAGCACATCCTGATCGCCCTCACGGACGAGGACGCCGAAGCCGTTTCCGCCGCCTATGCCGCCGAAAACACCGAAGAGGGCGACGCGCTGCTCGCCGAAGCGCTGGAGCGCATTCGCGGCGAAGCCGAAGAGGTCTACGCCCGCGTCCAGCTCGACCCCGGCAAGTTTGACGAGATCTTGGAGGAGCTGACCAACGACCCGGAGGCCGCGGACAACCCGGACGGCTACTTTGTCCGCGAGGGCAGCGCGATGTACAGCCCCGCCTTTTTGCAAGCGGCCTTTGCCCTGCAAACGGAGGGCGATCTGAGCGGCCTGGTCGCCACCAGCAGCGGCTACCACATCCTCCGTTTGGAGGAAATCGTCCCCGAGGGCCCCGCGGACTTGGAGGATGTCGCCGACGCCGCCTATGAAACACTGCTCCGGCAAAAAAAGGAGGCGGCCTTCCGGGAAAACATCCGCACCTGGCAGGAGGGCGTCTCCATCCGCACCTATCCGTCCCGGTATGAGGCGGCCGTGAAGGAGCGCTATGTAGAGCTGCTCTCCTGAGCCTCTCGGGCGTTTCGCCCGTTCATCTCCGCCCGCGCCCCTGCTTCGGCGCGGGGCATCGTCCCGAAAAAATCATCAAAAAAGCGGCTGCCGCAGAAGCCATGCGACAAGCCGCTTTTGTTTTCCTTTACTGCGCCGCGCGCGGGCGCACCGTCACTTCGCCGGAATTCAGCAGGCGTTCCCGCCCGTCCGGCAGGCGCACGAGCAGTCCGCCATCCTCGTCGATATCCACCGCGGTCGCCGGCTGCACGATCCCGTTCTGCTCAAAGGTAATCTCTTGCCCCAGCAAGATGGACCGGCGGCGGTATTCCGGCAAAAAGGCCTTTTCCCGCAGCGTCTGCATGCATGCAAACACCTCTCCCGCCACGGCGGCGATGATCCGGTTGCGCGGGACCTCGCCCGCGTCGAGTGAGGCCGCCTGCGTCAGCTCTGAAGGGAATTCCTGCGGGCGCAGGTTGATGCCGATGCCGATGACGACGCTTTGCACCACGCCCAGCTCAAAGTCCGTGATCGCCTCCGTCAAAATGCCGCACACCTTCTTGCCGCCCCGGTAGATGTCGTTGACCCACTTGATGCCGAGTTCTCCGCCGAGCTCGCCCTCCAGCGCCCGGCAGACCGCCACCGCCGCCGCCGAGGTGATGAGCAGGCTCTCCTCGATGCGGAGCTGCGGCTGCAAGATGAGGCTCATATAGATGCCCTTGTCCCGCGGCGAATAGAAATTCCGCCCGCGCCGCCCGCGCCCGGCCGTCTGCTCCTGCGCCGCCAAAATGGCCGCGCCGCGCCATCCGGCCGAAAGCTGCCGCTTGGCCTGCGTGTTTGTGGAATCGATGCAGTCGTACACCTGAACCGGGACCTCCCGCCAGGGCTCCGCCAGGGCGCGGCGGATCTGCTGCGCGCTCAGCACATCCGTCTCCCGCAGAAGGTAGCCCCGCTTCTTCACCGCCTCAATGCAGTATCCCTCCTGCCGCAAAGAGACGATCATCTTCCACACCGCCGCCCGCGAGATTCCGAGCTCTCCCGCCAGCTTTTCGCCCGACAGGAAATCCGTGGCTTCCGCCAGCATCTGCAAAAGCTGTTCCTTCCGTTCTCCCTGCATCGTCCGTTTCCTTCCTTTCCGTTATCCTCTCGTCAATGCGCCGCATCCAATTGGACGACGCGGGGCATGATCCCGTCGCGGCTCACCAAAAGCAGCCCGAAGGTCGCCCGCCCGAGGCGCGGTTCCCCGAGGCTGCCCGGGTTGAACAGCAGCCTGCCGGTGGAGGAATACTCCACCTTGGGGATGTGCGTATGCCCAAACAGCACAGCGTCCGCCTGCTTTTGCTCGGCAAACAGCCCCAGGCTCAACAGCGAATACTTGACCCGCTGCGTATGCCCGTGCAGCATGGCGATTTTCTGCCCGTCCAGATGAAATTCCCGGTACAGCTCCGCCCCGGAATAGTCGCAATTGCCGCGCACCTGATACACCGGCACGCCCCGTTCCTCCAAAAGCGGCCGCACCGCCTCCACATCCGCCGTGCAGTCGCCCAGGTGCACAAAGTGCGTAAATTCCCCGGCCTGCGCGATCGCCTGCCGCAGGGCGGCCACATGGCCGTGCGTGTCCGAGGTCACGAGGATCTTGTTCACTGCTCCGCCTCGAGGAACTCTTTCAGCTTGGCCAGCGCCAATGCGCGGTGGCTGATCTTGTTCTTTTCCGCCGCGTCCATCTGCCCAAAGGTCTCGCCGTATTCCTCCAGGTAGAAATACGGGTCATAGCCGAATCCGCCGTCGCCCATCGGGGTCGTCACGATCTTGCCCCGGCAGATCCCCTCGCAGGAAAAGACCTCCTGCCCGCCGCGCGCCAGCACGATGGCGCAGCTGTAGTGCGCTTGCCGCCCCGCTTCGTCGAGCGGCGTCACCTCGCGCACCAGCTTGGCGTTGTTGTCCGCGTCCGTGCCGCTCTCGGAATACCGTGCCGAATAGACGCCCGGGCGGCCGCCCAAGCCGTCGACACACAGGCCGGAATCGTCCGCCACCACATCGCAGTCCACCTTTTCGCTGATGGCGAGCGCCTTTTTGCGCGCATTGCCCAAAAAGGAATCCGCATCCTCCACGACCGAGACCGCCACGCCCGCCTGCTTCATCGAGAGCACTTCTTCATATTCGTCCGCCAGGATCGCGGCGATCTCCCGCACCTTCCCGGCGTTCCCCGTCGCCATAATAAGCCGTTTCCGTTTCATCTCATGCATCCTCCAAAATCTTCTTTTCCATCGCAATGAGTTCCGCGACACCCGCCTTGCAAAGCGAGATCAGGCTGGCCAGCTCCTCGTCCGTGACCGGGCGCTTTTCGCCCGAGATCTGTAATTCCGAGACTCCGCCCTGCTCCGTGCCGACAAAGTTCATGTCCGCCTCGGCATGCGAATCCTCCTGATAGCACAGATCGAGCAGCGGCCGTCCGCCGACCACCCCGCACGAGACCGCCGCCAGATAGCTCTGCACCGGGTTTTTCGCGATCTTGCCCTCGCGCAGCAATTTGCGGAACAGGAAGGACATCGCCAAAAAACCGCCGGTGATCGAGGCGGTGCGCGTCCCGCCGTCGGCCTCGATCACATCGGCGTCAATGTTCACGCTGATGCCCGCAAAGGCCCCAAAGTCCAACACCGAGCGCAGGCTCCGCCCGATGAGCCGCTGGATCTCCACACTGCGCGAGTCCGTCCGATTGCGTTCCCGCGCTTTGCGCCCCAGGGTCGAGCCGGGCAGCATGGCGTATTCCGCCGTCAGCCAGCCGCTCTTTTCCCCATCCAGAAAGGACGGCACCGAAAAGGATGCATTCGCCGTCACGAGCACGCGCGTGTGCCCCCATTCTATGAGACAGGACCCGCCGGAATTCGGCATAAAGCCGGGCGTGACCCGTATATCGCGCAATTCTCCGGGCAGCCGCCCGTCGATCCGTTTTTCCATAAAAGCTCCTCCAACCGTGGTATACACTTTTCTTTCCTATTGTAACATACCCAAAATAGAATGCAACTGTTGGCGGTTTTTCAAAATTACGCTATAATAGGAAGCTGAAGCAATGCGCGCCGCCGGTGACCGCCGGCGGCAGGAGGAATTTTTACGATGAATATGGATGGAATCACCTTAGCCGTCATCGTCCGCGAGCTCACAAGCCTGGCCGACGCCAAGATCGAACGCATTTACCAGCCGCTGCGCGACGAAGTGACGATATATCTGCATACCCGCGCAGGCAAAAAGCGGCTGACGCTGTCGGCCTCCGCCGCAGATTGCCGCATTCACCTCACCGAACAGACCCGGCAAAACCCGGAAAAGGCGCCGAATTTCTGCATGGTGCTGCGCAAATACCTGACCGCCGGGCGCATCGCGTCCATCGAGCAGGCCGGGCTGGATCGCATCGTGCGCATCGGCATCGATTCCAAGGACGAGATGGGCGTGCTGCAGCGCTACACCCTGATTTTAGAGCTCATGGGCAAATACAGCAACCTCATCCTCTGCGGCACAGACGGACGCATCCTGGACAGCGTGCGGCATGTCTCGCTCGATGTGAGCAGCAAGCGGCAGGTGCTGCCGGGGCTCACCTATGCCCTGCCCCCTTCGGAAAAGAAGGACCCGCGCGTCACCCCGGCGGAGGAACTCGCGAATCTCCTCTCCGAAAGGGAGCTGCCGGGCAGCCTTCCGCAGTGCGTGGAAGGCGTCTCGCCGCAGACGGCGGCGCAGCTCGTGGGCGAATTCTGGCCGGCGGGTGCGCCCAAGGTGCTGCCCGCGGCGGAGGCGCTGCCCTTTGCCCGGCATATCGCGGCGCGCATCGGCGAGATGCTTGCCCACCCGCAGCCCTGCCTGCAGACGGACGACGCCGGCAACCCCGTCTTCTTTTCCGCCGTCCCCTACGCGGCCTACGCCGAACAGGGGCGGCAGTATTTCGCGACGGCCAACGAGCTTGTCGACCACTTCTATGCGATCCGCACCTATCGCCGGCAGTTTCAGGCGATGCAGGACGCGCTCTACCGCGTGCTGCGCAAGCAGATCCGCCGCCTGGAAAAGAATGTGCGCATCCATCAGGAGACCATGCTCGGCAAGGAAAAGGCCGACAAATTCCTGCTGTACGGCGAGCTGACCTCGGCCAATCTGTATCAGCTAAAGCGCGGCGCGTCCGTAGCCGAGGTGCTCAATTACTATACCGGCGAGACGGTCAAAATCCCGCTCGACCCCGCCATCTCCCCCGCGCAGAACGCCACCAAGTTCTTTAAGAAGGCGTCCAAGATGAAGCACGGCGCAGCGCTGGCGCAGGAGCACTATGAAAAGGACTTTGCCGAGCTCTCCTATCTGCGCGCGCTGGAATTTGACGCCGCTTCGGCGGCAGACCTCGAGGACCTCTCCGAGGTGCGCAGCGAGCTCATCCGCTTTGGCTACATGAGCCTGGCCCCACGGGAAAAGCTGCGCCGCAGCGACCCGCTCGAGCGCCCGCGCAAATTCCTGACCACGCACGGCTATACGGTGCTCGCCGGGCGCAACAGCCGCCAAAACGACGCGCTCACGATGCGCATCGCCAAGGAGGAGGACTACTGGTTCCACGCCAAGAACATCCCGGGCTCGCATGTCATCCTGTTCACGCGCGGCACGCAGCCGCCCGAGGAGGATATGCTCGAGGCGGCCATCCTCGCCGCTTCGCTCTGCCGCGCCAAGCAGAGCGGCAAGCTCGCGGTGGACTATGTGCTGCGCAAGCACCTCTGGAAGGCCAACGGCGCCAAGCCGGGCATGGTGCTCTATGACAGCTACCGCACGGCCATGGTGGAGCCCGACCCGGCGCTTGTAAACAAATTGGAACAGGCGTGATTTTTGCAAAAATCCGGTCGAAGTATGCTATACTATAGGAATCTGGAAAGGAGAGTTTCGGATGAGCCGCTTTATTTTGGAATCCAAATTCAAGCCGTCCGGCGACCAGCCCGCCGCCATTGAGGCGCTGGCCAAAGGCGTTTTGGAAAATCAGAAGCATCAGGTGCTGCTCGGCGTCACGGGGTCGGGCAAGACCTTTACGATGGCCAACATCATCGAAAAGACGCAGCGCCCCACGCTCATTTTGGCGCACAACAAGACGCTCGCCGCGCAGCTTTGCAGCGAATTTAAGGAATTCTTCCCGCACAACGCGGTGGAATTCTTCGTCTCCTATTACGACTATTACCAACCGGAAGCGTATATTGAAAAGCGGGATCTGTACATCGAAAAGGATTCCAGCATGAACGAGGAGATCGACCGCATGCGGCACAGCGCCACCTCGGCGCTGCTCGAGCGGCGCGATGTCATCGTCGTGGCCAGCGTCTCCTGCATCTATGGCATCGGCGCACCCGAGGATTACAAAAACGCCACTGTGTCTCTGCGCCGCGGACAGGTCCTCGACCGGGACGCATTGATGGACAACCTTGTCGCCATCAATTTCAAGCGCAACGACATCGAATTCAACCGCGGCACCTTCCGCGTGCGCGGCGATGTAGTGGAGATCTTCCCCATGAGCGGCCTGTCCAAGGCGATCCGCGTGGAGTTCTTCGGCGACGAGATCGACCGGATTCTCGAGGTGGACGCCCTCACGGGCAAGCCCATCC
>CAKTFI010000052.1 GCA_934555865.1 uncultured Christensenellaceae bacterium
GGCAAAGATCGCTTAGCGGGCAATCCCCACACTTGGGGGCGCGCGCGCTACAAACCTGCCGGCCGTGATAGATGAGCCAGTGATGCGCCTTGCCCCACTTTTCGCGCGGGATCAGCGCGCAAAGCTGGCTTTCTGTGCTCTCCGGGTCTTTCGCATCCGAAAGCCCCAGCCGGTGCGAAACGCGAAATACATGCGTATCCACCGCCAGGCCCGGAATGTCAAACGCGTTTGAGAGCACGACATTGGCCGTCTTGCGCCCCACGCCGGGCAGCTTGGTGAGCGCCTCCATCGAGGGCGGCACCTCGCCCGCGTAGTCCTGGCAGAGCATCTTTGCCGTGCCGATCAGGTTTTTCGCCTTAACGCGGTAGCATCCGCAGCTGTGGATCTCCTGGCTCAGCTCTTCCAGATCCGCCGCCGCCAACGCCCGCGCGTCGGGATAGTGCACAAACAGCGACGCCGTCACCTGATTCACCCGCACATCCGTGCACTGTGCCGAAAGGATCGTCGCCACCAGCAGCTGAAAGGCGTTTTCATAGTTCAGCGCCGGCTTGGCGTTCGGATACCACGCTTCCAACCGGCGGAAAATCTCCTGTTCCCGCATCTGTCACCCTCTCCTTTGCTATACTTCCCTATACTATAGCAAAAAAAATGCCGTTCGTCCATCAAATTCCCAAAAGAGCTGCCCGCCGCGCCGTGGGACGCAAAAAGGAGCGCCCGAGACACCGGCCGCCCCCTTTGCGTTTTTCGATCGAAGTTTATTTCTGCTGCAAATAAGCATCCATCGCCGCCGCGGCGCGCTTGCCCGCGCCCATGGCCAAGATCACCGTCGCCGCACCCGTCACGGCGTCGCCGCCGGCGTATACACCCTCCAGGCTCGTGAGTCCGTCCTCGTCCGCCTCGATGCCACCCCAGGGCTTGGTCTTGAGGTCCGGCGTCGCATGCTTCAACAGCGGGTTCGGGCTCTGCCCAATCGCAATGACCACTGCGTCCGCATCCAGCACATATTCGCTGCCTTCCATCGGCACCGGCCGACGACGGCCGGACGCATCCGGTTCGCCGAGCTGCATCTTGATGTTGCGGATGCCCGTGACATTGCTCTTTTCGTCGCCCAGGATCTCCACCGGGTTCTGCAGCAGGCGGAACTCGATGCCCTCCTCCTTCGCGTGATGGACTTCCTCCAACCGCGCTGGCATTTCCTCTTCGCTCCGGCGATAGATGATATATACCTTTTCCGCCCCAAGGCGCTTGGCGCAGCGTGCCGCGTCCATCGCGACATTGCCGCCGCCCACGACGGCTACCGTGTGATACGGCTTGATTGGCGTGTCAAATTCCGGGAATTTATACGCCTTCATCAGGTTGATGCGCGTCAAAAATTCGTTGGCCGAATACACGCCGTTAAAATTCTCACCGGGGATGCGCATAAAGCTTGGCAGCCCTGCGCCGGAGCCGATGAAGATCGCCTCATAGCCCGCTTCCTTCAATTCGTCGAGTGAGAAGATCTTGCCGATGACCATGTTCTTTTCGATCTTGACGCCCATCTTTTCCAGGCCGCGGATCTCCGCATTCACGAGCTCCTTGGGGAGACGGAACTGCGGGATGCCGTATTGCAGCACGCCGCCCGCCACATGGAAGGCCTCAAACACGGTGACATCATAGCCCTTCTTGGCCAGGTCGCCCGCGCAGCTGAGCCCTGCCGGGCCGGAGCCGATCACCGCCACCTTGCGGCCGTTTTTGTGGATCTCCTGCGTGCTCTCATACCCATGCGTCATCGCATAGTCCGCGCAGAAGCGCTCCAGGCGGCCGATGCCGACCGGCTGTCCCTTGATCCCGCGGACGCACTTGCCCTCGCACTGGTTTTCCTGCGGGCACACGCGGCCGCAGATCGCGGGCAGGCTGTTCGTCTCTTTGATCTTTTCGTAGGCTTCGATGAACTTGCCTTCCTGCACTAGGGCGATGAATTCCGGGATCTTTACATTGACCGGGCACCCCGACACGCAGGGCATGTTCTTGCACCCGAGGCAGCGCGCCGCTTCCTCCAGCGCCATCTCCTCGGTGTAGCCGAGCGCAACTTCCTCAAAATTCGTGCTGCGTTCCTTGGGGTCCCGTTCCGGCATCGCGACCTTTGTAAGCGACATATTCTTCTTCATTTGCCCATTTCCTCCATTCTGCACCGATGGAGGCGCAGGCTTTCCTGTTCCTGTCCCCGATACATCGGCTGGCGGCGCATCGCCGAGTCAAAATCCACCAGATGTCCGTCAAAATCCGGCCCGTCCACACAGGCGAACTTGGTCTCGCCGCCCACGACAACGCGGCATCCGCCGCACATGCCCGTCCCGTCGATCATGATCGGGTTCATGCTGATGACCGTCTTGATGCCGTATTCCTTGGTGAGCAGGCAGACGAACTTCATCATGATGAGCGGCCCGATTGCGATGACGAGGTCATACTTTTCGCCCGCCTCGATCCGCTCGCGCAGCACATCCGTCACCAGGCCCTTGCGGCCGTTGCTGCCGTCGTCCGTCGTGATATAGAGGTTATCCGAGCAGGCACGCATCTCCTCTTCCAAAATGATGAAATCCGTGCTGCGGAATCCTGCAATCATGTCCACGCTCACGCCCATCGCCGACAGCTTCTTTGCCTGCGGGTAGGCGATCGCCGTGCCCAGGCCGCCACCGATCACCGCGACCTTGCGGATGCCTGGCTCAAATTCCGACGCCTTGCCGAGCGGGCCGACAAAGTCCAACAGCGCGTCCCCCGCCTGCAGTTCGTTGAGCTGCGTCGTCGTCTTGCCGACAATCTGGAAAATGATTGTCACTGTCCCCTGTTCCCGGTCGAAATCCGCCACAGTGAGCGGGATGCGCTCGCCCTGTTCATCGATCCGCAGGATGATGAACTGCCCCGGCTCCGCCTTTCGCGCGATGGCCGGCGCGTCGATCACCATTTTTGTGATCTGCGGCCCCAAGACCTTTTTTTCAAGTATTTTGTACATGCCTTCGACTCCTTTATAATTTGTCCTCTCTATCGCACTCTTTGCCTTTTGACACGATTATTAAATTTATTATATCCACTCGGGCCGGGAAATGCAAGAAGAGGCACGGAATCCTCCATGCCTCTTCCAAGAAATGCTCTGTTGTTACCGCACGGCCTCGGCGCCCTTTTGCAGCGCCTCCGCATTCACCGGGATCAGGTGCGCCTTGCGCTCCCCAAAGGAGGCTCGAAGGCAGGAAAGCGCCGTATCCGGGGAAACGATATGCGTCTTTTCCAGCACTGCCCCCAGCATAACCATGTTGGCCACCCGGCCGTTGCCAATCTCGTCCGCAATGGCATTTACCGGCACATAGTAGGTCTCGATGTCTGCTCTATCCGTCTTAAGGTCGATGAGCGAGCTGTTGACAAATAGCTTGCCGCCCGGTGCCACACTCGCCTCATACTTCTCAAAGGACGGCCGGTTCATGACGATCACGACATCCGCCTCTGTGACGACCGGGCTTCCCACCTCTTCCTCCGACACGACGACGCAGCAATTGGCCGTGCCGCCGCGCATCTCCGGGCCATAGGACGGCAGCCAGGAGACATTCTTTCCCTCCTGCAATCCGGCATAGGCGAGGAGCTGCCCCAGGAGCAGCACGCCCTGTCCGCCGAATCCCGCGCTGATGATCTGATGCGTCATCTCACTCGACCTCCTTCTTGACCCCCAACGGGTAGTAGGGGATCATGTTGTCCTTGAGCCAGCCAAGCGCCGCCTTGGGCGTCATGCCCCAGTTGGTGGGGCAGGTGGAGAGCAGCTCGACAAAGGAAAAGCCGCGCCCCTCCATCTGATAGGTGAGCGCCTTTTTGATGGCCTTCTTGGCCTGGATGATGTGCGGCACATCGTGCATGGAGACGCGCTCCACAAAGCACGCGCCGTCCAGCGTCGCGAGCAGCTCCGACATGCGGATCGGCAGGCCGCAGTGCTCCTTCTGCCGGCCGTAGGGCGAGGTCGTCGTCACCTGTCCCTCCAGCGTCGTCGGGGCCATCTGCCCGCCTGTCATGCCATAGATGGCGTTGTTGATGAAGATCGTCGTGATCTTTTCGCCGCGCGCCGCCGCATGCACGATCTCGGCCGTGCCGATGGAGGCGAGGTCGCCATCCCCCTGATAGGTAAAGACCAGCTTGTCCGGATGCACGCGCTTGATGCCTGTCGCCACTGCCGGGGCGCGGCCATGCGCCGCCTCCATCATATCGCAGTTGAAGTAGTTATAGGCAAACACAGCGCAACCCACCGGCGCGACGCCGATCGCCTTGTCCTCCATATGCAGCTCCTCGATGCATTCCGCCAGCAGCCGATGCGCAATACCGTGCGTGCAGCCCGGGCAATAGTGAAACGGCACATCGGTGAGCATTTTCGTCTTTTCAAATACAACGGCCATCTTATTCCCTGCCTTTCGTCAAACGGAGCACTTCTTCGACCATGCCCTGCGTCGTGGGGACAAACCCGCCGAGCGTCCCCTGGAAATACACCGGCTTCCTGCCGGCCACCGCCAGGCGGACATCCTCCACCATCTGCCCCGCGCTCATCTCCACGGTGAGGAAGGCCTTCACATGATCCGCCGCCCGGGCAAACGCAGCCTCCGGGAAGGGCCACAGCGTGAGCGGCCGGATCAGCCCCGCCTTCACGCCCATCTGCCGCAGCTTCAATACGGCGCTCTTGGCGATGCGTGCGGTCGTCCCATAGGCGGCGATGCAATACTCGGCATCCTCCATCCGGAATTCCTCCACCCGCGTTTCCCGCTCCGTGATCGCGGCATAGCGCGCAAGCAGGCGTTCCGAGACCTCCTGCATCTCCTCCGCCTCGATATACAGCGAATTGATGACCGCGCGCGGACGGGACTTGTCCGACCAGCCCGTCGCGGCCCAGGTCTTGGGCGGCAGCTCGCGCTTTTTCGCGGCGCGGAATTCCACCGGCTCCATGATCTGCCCAATCATGCCGTCACCCAAGATCATCACCGGGATCCGGTAGGTATCCGCGATATCAAACCCTTCCATGACCATGTCCGCCGCCTCCTGCACTGTAGACGGCGCCAGCACAACAAGATGGTAATCCCCGTGGCCGCCACCCTTCGTCGCCTGGAAATAGTCGCCCTGCGCCGGCAGAATCCCGCCGAGGCCTGGCCCCACGCGCATCATGTTGACGATCACGCACGGAAGCTCCGCACAGGCGATATAGCTGATCCCCTCCTGCTTCAGGCTGATCCCCGGGCTGGAGGAGGAGGTCATCACGCGCGCGCCCGCACCGGCCGCGCCATAGACCATGTTGATCGCCGCGACTTCACTTTCCGCCTGCAGAAAGCACCCGCCCTCCTTGGGCAGGCGGCGGCTCATATACTCCGGGATCTCGTTCTGCGGCGTGATCGGGTATCCAAAGAAGTATCTGCATCCCGCCTGGATCGCCGCCTCGCCGATCGCTTCGCTCCCCTTCATCAATTTCTTTGCCATGTTTTTCCCCTTTTCTAAGCGCTCTACCGTGAATACGACATCCGGGCACATCCGGGCGCAGGACGCACAGCCGATGCAGGCCTCCATATCCACAATGCCAATCGGATGATACCCCTTCGTGTTCAATTTTTCCTTATGCAGCTGCAACAAATGTTTGGGACAGGCGTCCACACACAGAGAACAACCTTTGCAGGCCTCCTCACGGATTGTCAGCTTCGCCATGACCGTACCTCACTTCCCGTTTTCCGCAAATTTCGAGAACAAGCTCAATATTTTCTAATAGAATAGCATACTTCGCCCGCGCTGTACAGGGATTTTCATACAATTTCGTCCAGCCAGGCCGGGCGCATATATAGCCTGATGGGGAGCACGGCGTGTTCCCCCGCATATGCCTCCGCAAGGCTCTCTGTGAGGGCCACACACTTCACCGGCAGCCCCGTGCGCCGGGAAAGCTCCTCCGTCACCGCCTCGCCCGCACGGACAACCTCCATATCCGTCTCGCGCGCCAAGTTGGCGTTGGAAACAAGCCCGGTGATGCGGATGCCCGCGCGCCCTTCAATCTCGCGCAGCAGGGAGAGAATTGCATCGGCGTCCTCCTGCATGGGGCGTGCTGGGTTGACCACGAACAGGAACTCGCTCTCCGCCGCATTTTTGGCGAAATGCTCCCGCAGCAGCCCGAGCACCGCCGCGCCGACCGGGTCTCCCCCGATGTCAAAGACCGCCCGATCCGGCCGAGTGTCGAACGGCGCATAGATCTCGGCCGGCAGCGTCGGCACATCCATCGTCGTGTTGGCATAGTCCGGCTTGACGACGCGCACACCCGCCGCCTCCAGCATCTCCTGCTTGCTCGAGGACTTGAAATACGGGTTGATGATGTCCATATCCACGAGCATCGTGCTGCCCCGCGCCGCCGCCTGCATAGCGAGGTTTAGAGCGAGCTCTGTCTTTCCGCTCCCAAAATTCCCGATCAGCACGGTATACCGCTTAAAAACAGGTCGTTTCTGCATAGATACTCCTCCTCAGGGACGGCGGTATTCCGAGATTAGCTGCCCCGCGATGCGCAGCCCGTCGATCGCCGCCGACATGATCCCCCCGGCATAGCCCGCGCCCTCGCCGCCCGGGTATAGGCCGGAAATGTTCGAGCAATACGCTGTGTCGCGCACGATGCGCACCGGCGAGGAGGTGCGCGTCTCCACCCCGAGCAGCAGCCCCCGGGAAACAAAGCCCGGGATGGCGTGCTCAAAGGCCGCGGCCGCCCCGGCCAGCCGAGTGCGAATGAAGTCCGGCAGGCAGGCCGCCAGATCCGCTGCCACCGCATACGGGCGATAGCTGTTTTCCGGCAGGCGCGCGCTCACCCGCCCTGCCAAAAAATCCGCATAAGTCTGTGCCGGCGCGCCGTATCCGCCCGCCGCCCGATAGGCCGCCTTCTCCAGCCGCCGCTGCAATTCGATCCCGCCGAACACCCCGGCGGGCATGTCCTCCGGCGCGACGCTCACCACAATCGCGCTGTTGGAAAAGGGCTGCGCGCGGTCCTGCCAGCTCATGCCGTTGACGGCGGTATGCCCCGCCTCGGTCGCAGAACAGATGACCTCCCCGCCCGGGCACATGCAGAAGGTATACAC
>CAKTFI010000053.1 GCA_934555865.1 uncultured Christensenellaceae bacterium
ACGGAAACGCCCAAAGAAACGGATCGTGGCTATCGGCGTGTACAGACGGAGCGGCCGACGGTGCTGATTCTGGAGGAGACCAACGCGGAAAACCCGTTGGTAAAGGGGCGAATTCATCTGTTTGTTGTCACAGAGGGTGAGATTTCCGAAACGGACTATGCCGTGCTGGAAGCCAAAGTGACGCAGATTGCGCTCGATAACCCCGGTTCGTCTGTGCAATCGGCGCGAGAAGAGCGTGAACAAAATGAAGAACTTATGCGCATCGTGAATCTTTCCCTGGGGATGATTTTGGGCGTATTTGGGATATTTTCTGTCATTGCGATCTATTCAACGCTGTATATGACGATTTTGCGGCGCAAGCGGTCGCTTGCGATCTATCGTGCGCTGGGTCTGCCACGGTGGAAGCTTGCGATGGCGATGCTGTTAGAGCTGCTGTTCTACTGGCTGCTGGCGATTCTGTTGGCGTTTGTGGTGAGTATGATTGCGTTCCACGCGATCTGGCACATCATCAACCTGCCATATATGGGCGCGCCGATGATGCGTGTGCTTGTCCTGGCACTGCTCGCAGGCCTTCCGCTCAACGGGTTCATTGTGTGGTCGCTGCAGCGAAACATCTATTCGGAAAGTGTGTACGCCGCGATGCGGTTGGGAGAATAAAGAGGAAGCAAGGAGGAAAAGCATATGGAAGGAATTTTACGGTGTGAGCATGTGAGCAAGACCTTCATGCCGGGGAATGTGCAGGCGGTCAAAGAGGCGAATTTGGTGTTTGAGCCGGGGGCGCACATCATCATGGGGAAGAGCGGCTCCGGCAAGTCGACGCTGCTGCACATCTTGGGCGGGCTGGAAAAGCCGACGCAGGGCAAGGTGTACTACGAGGGCGAGGAGATCTATACCGAAGCGGACATGGAAAAGCTCCGGCAGCACGACTTCGGGTTCATTTTTCAGGCGTATAACCTGATCCCGGAGATCAATGTGCGGGACAATATCCTGATGCCCGCGTATATCGTGGGCGAAAAGCGGGAGGAACGCTTTCGGGAATTGGTAGAAGTGCTGGGCATAGAGCGCAAGCTCACGCAGATGCCGGAAACGCTTTCCGGCGGCGAACAGCAGCGCGTGGCGATCGCCCGGGCGCTTATCAATTCGCCGCGGATCATTTTTGCGGACGAGCCGACGGGCAATCTGGACGAGGAAAACAAGGAAAGCGTGATGCAGATGCTGGCGGAAAGCTGCCAGAAATATGGGACGACGCTCATCATGGTGACGCACGACAGCGATCAGCTGCGCTATGCGGAGCACAGCTACTTTATGAAGGATGGGGTCATCCAAAAGGAAGACTGATCCGCTGAGACCGGAAATGGACAAAAGCGCCAAGGCAACGGAATTTGCACCGATGTGCATAGATATGCCGAGGCTGAACCGAGGCTAGGATAGGGGTATGATATTTGGCCGGAATGCGTACCCTATGCGCCTGCTGCGTAGAAGGCGACATTTGTTCCGAAGGAAACAGGTGTTTGTTTGGCCTGAAAGCAGTCGGATGCTCCCTGTATCGCTGTACCGAAAGCGGGAGATTGCCCTGTGATACGCGGGTCTACGGCATAAGAATAGGAAGAACCATCGTGCCGCATGCGGAAATTTTGTGTGCGGTACGATGGTTTTTGACTTTTTATGAATGCACGAATGCATCTTATTTTGCAAAAGGGCGGGTTGTGTCGATCTTCTTGAAAAAGGCAAAAAGGCAGGGCGCATATACGGAGAACGACAAGGCTGCAACTGGCCGAAATCACCGCATCTTCAACGGTATGTATAGCGTGCAGCGAGGCGTTCGCTTACGAGAGAGAGACTTTGCGGCTTTGCGAGCGGGGATTTCCCCATTCCTACCCCAAAAAGCAGGCTGGTTGCGATCCCTCTTTTGCGATGAATCCTTATTGCAGATCACCGGGGCGGTCGGCCAGCAGCTGCCGTATCCGGCGGCGCTGTAGGAATACCGTCGACCAGCACACTGCGATGGAGGTCAGGCCGCAGATGCTCATGCAGAGCCGATAGTCCAGCACTTCCCCCAGGGCGCCGGTGGCCAGCGACAGCACCGCCCCCGCCGCCGTGCAGAGCACAGATTCATAGGCGTTGAGCCGGGCCCGCAGCTGGTCGGGGATATAGCGCTGTACCGCCGCCTGACGGATGGTGGCGCTTTGAATGCCGAGAAAACCACAGGCGGCTCGGTTCAGCAGCATCAAGGGATATGGCAGCCACAGAAGGCAGGTGTCCATGAGTTCATAGGCCTGGTATACGCTGAACAGGAAGCCGAATCGCTTTCGCTCCGGCAGGGTATCGCGGTAGCGGACGGCTCCGCCGACGGTGCGCCCTGCGAACTCCGCGACAGAGAAAAAGGAATACATGGCGGCGCTAAAACCCGACGCCGTGCGGAAGAAGGCGATGAGCAGGGAGGAGTAGCCCATGCTCATGCCGTTGGTGATGGCCATGTAGGCATAGAGGGCATGCAGGCCATGCTCTTTCCGCAGATAGGCGGCAGCCTCTCGGATGTCCTGCCACCAGGTTTTGAAGGACAGAAGCGGCTCCTGATCCCGGCGGTTCTCCTGCACCCGGATGCGGTTTTCGATGAGCGCGGCCAGCACCGACGACGCAGCCTGGATGAGCAGCAGACGCCCCACGCCAAGGGTTTCGTACAGAAGCGCCGCCAGCGGCATCATCAGCACCTTCAAAATAGGATAGAGCATGGCGGAGACGGTGTAGGCCCGTTCTTCTTGTCCCTCCGGCAGCAGCAGGGGATAAAAGCTGTTGTAGGCCAGCTCGTTGAAAGCGCCGAGGCACGATATTAGCAGGGAAAAGGCCAAATAGGCGGTGTAGGAGAAAGTGCGGTGCAGCAGGAACAGCCCTGCCCCGGCGTAGCACATACCATTGAGTAAATCGCCCCACACCAAAAAGGGCTTGCGCGGCAGGCGGTCCATCATGGGGGCGACGACCAGCGGCAGCAGCACCAGGGGGATCAGCTGAATAGCCACGGCCAATGCCGCCGCCAAGGTGCTGCCCGTTTCGTCAAAGACCAGAAAGGACAGTGCGAATTGGCTGAGGATGCCGCCGGCAGCGCCCAACGCCGTGGCAGCGGTGATGCGGGTAAAGTCCCGCGTCCAGAGTGTTTGATTCATAGCGTTCACCTCACTGCTATGATTCTCGCACATCCTTTTACAAAAGAAAAGCGGGTTATCGTGGGAAAGATACCCCGTTAAGAGCCCGCTTAGATCGGTAAAATGCTATTTTGCAGGAAACTCCTCCAATAGGCGGCACGCCTGACGGTACTGGCGGTTCGCCTTGTACCACGCCAGCACCCACGGCAGGTGGAACCGAGCGAAGCCCATGGGGTATCTCTCGCGCAGGCGCCGAAAGCAGTCCAGCAGCAGGGCGCCATAGGCGCTGTCGTGAAGATAGCCCGGGTGCTCCAGCCGATAACGCACCAGCGTCAGCATCTGCCGCTCCGTCTCACCGGAGGCCAGGGGCTCCGCCTGCTGGACGGCCGCCAGCGCCTGTTCCCGCTGCCCCAGCTGTTCCCGGCAGATGGCCAGCTTGTGCAGGGACAAAAAGCCGGGGTGGGGAAGGGCGGAAAAGTAGGGCAGAGCTTTTTCCGGCTGGCCCATCTCCAGTTGGGTGGCGGCAATGTTATAACGGACGGAGGACAACCCGTCCGTGTCGCCCAAAGCCTCCGCCAGACGCTCCGCCACGGCGAAGTGGGCCAGCATCTCCTCCATACGCCCCAGATCCGAATAACAGTTGCCCATCCACAGGCGGCAAGACAGCATCAGATGGGGGTATCCGGCATCGGCCGCCGAGCGGTAGGCGTCCCGCAGCACCTCGATGGCGGCGGTATACTCCCCCTTGGCATAGAGGGCCTTTCCGTGGAGGGTGGAGAACAGCGGCAGCGGTTCTAGGCGTACCGCCTCTTCCCATTGGCTTTGTAAGGCGCGTTGCAAGGCCAGCTGCCGAGTGGAGAGGAAGGGTTCCCACTCTTCGGGCAGGGGCTGGCTTTTATCCGCATAAAAGGCGCTCAGCAGCAGAGCGTCCGCCGCCAGCGGACTACAGGAGAGGAGCGCCTGCCGGGGCTGCACCAGCCGCTCATAGCAGGAGGCGAAGTCCGATCCGCCGGAGAACAGAGCCTTCCAGCAGGGCTCTACGCCTTCCGGATCCGGCGTCCAGACAAGGTCCAGGCGGCGCAGCAGAAGCGCTGCCACTTCTGGCGAAGGCGATGCCTTGCCCTGCTCGATCTTGGATAGGTAGGAGGGGGCGCAGATACCCCGGCACAGGCCCTCCTGACTCCAATCCCGCCGGAGGCGGGCCTGCCGGATCAGCAACCCGGCGATGCCGCCGCCCCTCATGCGACGAGCTCCCGCGCGAGGACGCCGGGGATCGGGAAACAACCCAGGCAGCGGCGGGCGGGGACTTCCGCTTTGTTTTTGATGCCGCCTAAAGCGGGCGCGGCCGCAGGGGCATTTTGCAGGCCATTCAGCGCCGGTTTGGTGTGTAAAAACTGTTTGTGCATTCTAGGCTCCTTTGCTTCAAAACATCGATCGCGCACTTGCAAAATTGGTCCATCAAAAGGGTTTAAAAAAGCAGAGGAGAAAGCGCGCCGCCTTAACCTCTGCTTGCAATTTTTTACTTATGGAGTATGTCGGCAAGGAGAGGGCTTCCGCATGAAGTCCCTCTCTTACCGGTTTCATAGTGCGTTCGCACGCGAACAAAAGGGGTTACGCCTCGTCAAAAACAGAGGAGGCCTCCTTCAAAAGCTCACGAATTTCCAAATGCTGCGGACAATGCGTCTCGCAAAGGCCGCATTCCAGGCAGTCCTTAGCGGCGCCACCCTCGCCCACCGCCTGTTGATAGCGGGAGATTTCCTTGGCGCGGTTGTGATAGACGCGATAGCCGTTGAGCGCCTTGAAAATTTCCGGGATGTTGATGTTCTGCGGGCAGTCGTCCACGCAATACTTGCAGGCTGTGCAGGGGACAGTCGGCGTATTGTTCAAGATTTCGACCGCTTTGTCGATCGCCGCGTATTCCTCTGCGCAAAGCGGCTGGAAGTCCTTCATATAGCTCAAGTTGTCCTGCATCTGC
Organism: uncultured Christensenellaceae bacterium; assembly: GCA_934555865.1. GTDB lineage: Bacteria > Bacillota > Clostridia > Christensenellales > Christensenellaceae > QANA01. The sequence continues at coordinate 5,116 of CAKTFI010000053.1, forward strand.
GCGAGGGTGGACATACCACTCAGCACTGTGATGATGCCGTCCAGCGAGGCGACGAACCGAATGGCCCAAGACGGGATGGAAAGGTCCGGACGTACCGTGCGGTACAAGGACTGGATCTCACCGGAAAGACCGGCCAGCGCACCACCCTTGACGGGTTCCATGACGATGATGGATTTACCGTGCTTGCGTGCGACCTCATAGCATTTGCGCGACTGCACTGCGTCGCTGTTCCAGTCGATATAGTTGATCTGGAGCTGCACAAAGTCCGCTTCCGGATGCTTGGTAAGCAATTCGTCCAACATATCGGCCGTGTCATGGAAGGAGAAGCCGGCATGCTTGACAAGCCCTTGCTTCTTTAGTTCCTGCACATATTCCCATACATGCAACCGTTCGAAATCGGCCACATTGTTGCGGTTAACATTGTGCAGCAGGTAGAAATCGAAATACCCCGCCTGCGTGCGCCGCATGGAGGTCTCGAAGATGTTGCGGACATCTTCGGGTGTTGTATTAGCCCAGACCGGCAATTTGGTCGCCAATTGATAGGATTCGCGCGGGTAGCGATCAACCAGGGCTTCCTTCACCGCCAATTCGGAAGCCCCATTGCCATAGACATAGGCGGTGTCAAAATAGGTGAAACCGGCGGCCATAAAGGCGTCGACCATCTGCTTGACCTGCGCGATGTCAATCGTTTCGTCCGTGAGCTGCGGTAGACGCATTAAACCGAATCCGAGCTTCGGGATCTGTTCCCCAAAATACTTTTCCTGCATACTATCCTCCTTTTTCCCCGGTAACCAGGGAGATTGCTCTAAAGTCGTGTGATGAAAACGATGCGGCGCTTAGGCTTGTGCGGCAGATTCTTCCTGTGCAAGCATTTCCCGCAGGGCATGCGCCAGCTGATCTGGGCAGGAAGTGGGCTTGAAGCCGCAGCGAATTCCCTCCAGGCGGTCGAGCACATCCTCGGCCTTCATGCCGGTGACGAGGTGCGAAATCCCCTGCAGATTGCCGTTGCAGCCGCCGACAAAATCGATGGCACGGATGATATGATCCTTATCCATATCGATGTGGATCAAGGCGGAACAGGTTCCTTTGGTCTTATAAGTATACATATCTTGCTCCTTTACTAGAAAACCTCTACTTTTATTGTATATGCAAGCGCGCATTTTTTCAAGAGCCATCCGGAATTGAAAAGTGGGGAGGAGTCTGCTATACTAAACGAGAAAAGGAGTGGGCAACGATGAAAAGAGCGGGAATGCGCGTATATGCGGCGGCGGAAGTGCCGTTTTTGCTGGCCTTTGGCGTGCCGGCGCTGCTTGTCGGCTGTGTGATCGGCGGCGTGTGGGTGTTGGTCGCACTGCTGTGTCGGCAGAAGACGAACAAGGCGGCGGCCGCCGGACAGGATGTGCCGGAGGGCGATGCTCCGGAAGAGCAGGAAACAAAGTGAGCGAAGCAGAGAAAGGCGCCCGGGGGGGGCGCTTTTTTCTATGTGCTTTTTTGCACGGGGCACGCAAAGAGGCATGGTGCGCGGAAAGAGGGAAGTGAGGGCTTGTTTTTTTCCCCGGAATGCGGTATACTTTTCTTGGTTAGCAATGACTAACTACAAAACAGAAATGACGGAAAGGCTTTGCCTCCCGTGGAAAGGAAAGATCGATGAGCAAAGCGGGAATCTTTGTGCTGGGCATCTTTCTGTTCACGCAGGCTGTGAAATGCGCCTGTAACCGCGCGCGCCGGGTGGCCTTGAAAAAGGCGGGCAAATAGAGTATCCTGAAACAAAGCCCCCAGGAAAGGTCGTGAACGGAAAGTGGAGCGCTATCGGAGCTTTCATCGGGCGATGGAGCAGCGATTTGGACGGAAGATCTATAAATTGGCGCTGGACGCCGGCATGACCTGCCC
>CAKTFI010000054.1 GCA_934555865.1 uncultured Christensenellaceae bacterium
CTCCTCTAAAAAAAAGCGACTGTCCCAAGGGACAGCCGCTAAATCTTTTTACTTATTCGATGATGCTGGAAACAACATCGCCTTTGGGCCGCGCACGCACGGCATCCACAACAAGGCGCGGCTGGACGAGATCGTCGAAAAGTCGCTACGCGACGCCGCCATCTGGGACGAGGCAAAGGACCGCCTGAAAAAGAACGCCCTCGGCCTGTCGGGCGGGCAGCAGCAGCGCCTGTGCATCGCCCGGGCGCTCGCGGTCGAGCCGGAGGTGCTGCTCATGGACGAACCGACCTCGGCGCTCGACCCCATCTCCACCTCCAAGATCGAGGAGCTGGCCATGGAGCTCAAGGAAAAGTACACCATCGTCATGGTGACGCACAACATGCAGCAGGCGGTGCGCATCTCGGACAAGACGGCCTTCTTCCTGCTGGGCGAAGTGGTGGAATATGGCAAGACGGACGAACTTTTCTCCATGCCGCACGACAAGCGCACGGAGGATTATATCACGGGGAGGTTTGGTTGATATGCGCAATCGGTTTGACGAACAGTTGGAGGAACTCAATACGCAGCTCATCGAAATGGGGGCGCTGGCGGAGCACGCGATCCAGAGCGCGGCGCAGGCGCTGCTGCACCAGGATGTCGCAGAGGCGCGACAGGCCAAGCGCGTGGACAGCGAGATCGACGAAAAGGAGCGCACGATCGAGGGCATCTGCATGAAGCTGCTGCTGCATCAGCAGCCGGTGGCGAGCGACCTGCGGCTCATCTCGGCGGCGCTCAAGATGATCACGGACATGGAACGCATCGGCGACCAGGCGGGGGACATCGCGGAACTCGTCACCTTCATGGCGGGGGAGCCGTATATCAAAAAGCTGGAACACCTCCCGCAGATGGCCGCGGCGACGCAGCGCATGCTCACGCAGGCGATCGACGCTTTTGTGCGGCGCGACCTGGCGCTGGCGCAGCAGGTCATGGAGATGGACGACATCGTGGACGGCCTGTTTGAGGAAATGAAGAGCGAGCTCATCCTCCTGCTCCAAAAGGATACGGCCAATGCCTCGCAATGCATTGACTTTTTGATGATCTCCAAGTATTTTGAACGCATCGGCGACCACGCCGTCAATATCGCGGAATGGGTGGAATATGCCATTACCGGCGTTCATAGGAGCGGGGAAGAATGATCTATTATGTCGAGGATGACCGGAATATCCGGGAGCTTGTCGTGTATGCACTGTGTTCGAGCGGCCTGGCGGCCGAGGGCTTTGCCGAGGCGGGTGAGTTCTGGGACGCGGTGCGGCAGGCCAAGCCAGAACTCGTGCTGTTGGACATCATGCTGCCCGGGCAGGACGGCGTGTCCATCCTAAAAGAGCTGCGCGAAAACGCGGCGACGGCCGATCTGCCGGTGCTGATGCTCACGGCGAAGGGCAGCGTATACGACAAGGTGGTGGGGCTGGACAGCGGGGCAGACGACTATCTCGCCAAGCCGTTTGAGATGGTGGAGCTCATCTCGCGCGTCAAGGCGCTGCTGCGCCGCAGCCAGGGCAAGCAGAGTACGATGCTGCGCATCGGCAACATCGCGATCGACGACGCCCGCCACACCGTCCTCGTGGATGGGAAAAGCGTCACGCTGACGCTCAAGGAATATGACCTGCTCCTCTTTCTGGCGCAGAACTGCGGCTTCGCGTTTTCGCGCGAGCAGCTGTTAAGCCGGATCTGGGGCTATGATTACGGCGGCGGGACACGCACGGTCGATGTCCATGTCCAGACGCTGCGGCAAAAGCTCGGCGCCGCGGGCGGGCAAATCGAGACGGTGCGCGGCGTGGGGTACCGCATGCGGGATGAAGTATGAAAAAACGGATTTTTAAGCGAATGATGGCGATGTGCGCGCTGGTGCTGGTGCTTTCCATGGCGGCCGTCGCGATGTTTACCTATCATTATTTTGAGCAGCGGTCGCTTTCCATGCTGAGAAGCGACGCAGTCTATATCGCCCGGGCGGTAGAGGCCGAGGGCGCGGCCTATTTTTCCGGGTTCTCACCGGAAAACCGCATCACCTGGATCGCCGGGGACGGCAGCGTGCTCTATGAAAGCGACGGCGAGGCGGCCTCGATGGAAAATCACGCCGACCGCCCGGAGGTGCAGCAGGCTCGCCGGGAAGGGGAGGGGAGCGCCATTCGGCAGTCCAGCACGCTTTCGAGCAAGACGCTGTACTACGCCCTGCTGCTGGAGGACGGCAGCGTACTGCGCGTCTCCTGCCGGCAGGCGAGCATCTACCGCCTGTTCTTCGACATGTATGAATTGCTGTTCGTCATCGCCGTGTGCGTGCTGCTGTTTGGGGTAGTATTCTCCTACAAGACGGCGGAGCGTATCGTCGAACCGATCAACGCGATCGACCTGGAACACCCCGAGCAGAGCGAGGCGTATGACGAGCTGTCGCCGCTTCTGTACCGCATGATTACGCAGAAGCACAACATCGCGGCACAGATGCAGCAATTGCGCACCCGGCAGGAGGAGATGGACGCGATCCTCGCCAACATGCGGGAAGGATTCCTGCTGCTGGACAAGGATCGCAAGATGCTGGCCGTCAACCGCAGCGCGGCAGAGCTGTTCGGCGGCAAGGCGGATCAGCTGCGGGGCAAGGACCTCGTGCACCTAAGCCGCGAGGAGGCATTGCTTTCCGCGGCGGAAGAGGCGCTGCGCGGCGAGGCGGCCTCGCGGCAGTTCACCCGCAACGGCCGCAGTTATGAGGTCATGGCGGCGCCAGTCTTTTTAAGCGGCATGCAGGGCGGTGCGACGGTGTTCGTGTTGGATGTGACGGAAAAGGCGCAGGCCGAGCAGCTCCGGCGGCAGTTTTCCGCCAATGTGTCGCACGAGCTCAAGACGCCGCTTACCTCCATCGCGGGCTATGCCGAGATCATCGAAAATGGTATGGCGCGGCCGGAGGACATCCCGGGCTTTGCCGGGCGCATCCATGAGGAGGCCAAACGCCTTGTGCAGCTGGTCGAGGACATTTTGAAGCTGTCCCGCCTGGACGAGGGCAACATTTCGCTCGTCTGGGAAAAGGTCGATCTCTATGCGCTGGCTGGGCAGGTGGAGGATCGCCTGGGCGAGGCCGCGGCCAAGAAGCAGGTCACGCTCCGGCGGGAAGGCGAAGCGGCAGAGATCTGGGGCGTGCGCGCAGTGCTCGAGGAGATGCTGTATAACCTCTGTGAGAACGCGGTGAAGTACAATGTTCCGGGCGGCAGCGTGTGTATCACGGTGCAGCCGGAGGGACAGCGCGTAGAGGTCAGCGTGCGCGACACCGGCATCGGCATCCCGAAGGAGGCACAGGAAAAGGTGTTTGAGCGCTTCTATCGGGTGGATCCGAGCCATTCCCGCCAGACGGGAGGCACGGGGCTCGGACTGTCCATCGTCAAGCACGGCGCGAGCTTTCACCACGCAAGCCTGGAGCTTCAAAGCGAACCGGGCAAGGGGACGGAGATCCGCCTGCGCTTCCCCGTGGGGGAGGAACCCAAACAGAAAAACTGTCTTTCGTAAGAAAGAAGCCGGGAATTCCCGGCTTTTTTGTTTTTTGTGGCGCTTTTTGGGGGAATGCTGTATACTGAGAGTGAAAGAGTATCCCTCAGGATGTGGAAAGGAAGTGAAAATCATGAAAAAATGCATAATTCTGCTGTTCGCGCTGTGCTTTGTGTTGGCGGGATGCGTGCCTGGGAAAGATCCGGAGCCTTCCAGCAGCGTGACGCCTGCGCCGTCGTCCTCTGTGGCGTCGTCCTCTGTGGCGTCTTCTGCGGTGTCCGAAGGTTGGACGATCTTGGCGAGCTGGGAGCATACCGATTGGCAGCAGACAGAGGGCCTAATCTTTGCATGGGATCTGGATGGGGATGGAAAGATAGAGGAAATTCGTTTTACAGCGGTCAATGATTTCACCACGCGCTGCACAGTCGGTGAGGAGGAGCTTATACTGGATCTGGCATGGCTGGACAGCGCCGTGCTTTTGGATGCAAAACGCGCGGATAACGCCAAGGATTTGCTGCTAAGCGGCTGGACGGATGAGGCGAACTGGCCCATTTTGCACTATCGCTGTCTAAACGGCAAGTTGGAAAAAGTGGAGGAAGAACTCTTTAGCTCGCTCTCTTGTCGGGATGGGAAGTTGTTTTTGAGATGGTATGTCGATGCACTCGGCACATGGTGCGTCTCCTGTCCATATACATTGGATGCAGAAGGCAAACTCGCCCGGGCAAGTGAGGTACTCACGGTCGACCTCGTGGACGTTGAAATCTATCCAGGGCAACAATTGAAGCTACAACGCGACCTACCTGCCACAGTAGACGGGAAGGCAGTAACGGTTCCGGCAGGTAGTCGTCTGTATCCGGTGCGCTTTGCAGAAGATCTGCATTGGGTGGAATTGCAGCTTATGGATGAGGATAGCATCGTGCGTGTCGAACTCACCTTTTCGGGGGATGAGATGGATTTTGGGGTAAAAATTAACGGAGTGGATGAGTCAGAGTATTTTGAATCACTTCCCTATGCTGGGTAAGGTGGCCGAAAGTATGCCCGTGAGGGCGATGCGCAAAGGGGGGGGAGGAAAGGCTTCTCCTTTGCCGTGTCGCGGTTAGGTAGCGATGTGACAGCCGGATAACGGCGCGGCGGGTCACTTCCCGAGCTTATATGCCTGAGGGCAGCCATCGTTTCCCAGGCTGCCCTCGCATAGAAACGGGACAGTCAAAAAAGGCGCTTTCAAAGCGCCTTTTTTGTGTGCGGAATTTTTCTTAGAAGCCGAATTCGTCCTCCTTCGGGAACAGGCCGTACAGCCCGCCGGTGTGCAGGAACAGGATGCGGCGGCTGTCCGCAAAGGTGCTCTTTTCCAGCTCGTGGATCATGCCGAAGTACGCCTTGCCGGTGTACACCGGGTCGAGGACGACGCCCTCCATCCGCGCGAATTCCGCGAGGGCGGCCAGCTCCTCCGGGCGGCTTAAGGCATAGCCGCGGCCGACATAGCCATCGATGATCTCGATCCCCATCGGGTCAAAGGGCGCGCAATCGAGGTACCCCGCCGTTTCCCGCAGGATCTCGGCGATCTCCTGGCGGAACTGCTCGGCCGTGTCGCAGACATTGAAGCCCACGATGCGTTTTCCCGCAGAGAGCAGCTGAGCTCCGGCGTACAGCCCGGCATAGGTCCCGCCGGAGCCCACCGCGTCCACCAGCGTGTCAAACTGTAGCCCCATGGCTTGTTCCTGTGAGAGAATCTCCTCCATGCAGTGGATATAGCCGAAGGTGCCGATGCCGTTGCTCGCGCCCATGGGGATGATGTAGGGGTGATAGCCCTGCGCACGGTAGGCCTCGGCCAGCTCTGCCATCAGCTCGTTCGCGTGGCCGTTGAAGACTGCGGGGTCGCGGATGACGATGTCCGCCCCCACGAGCTTGTCCAGGAAGTAATTGCCTTCGTTCGGCTCGCCCGCCTCGTTGCCGCGCAGCAGCAGGCAGCACTTGAGCGACAGGCGCGCGGCGGCGTAGGCGGTCGCGCGGCAGTGGTTGGACTGGATGCCGCCGCAGGTGATGACCAGGTCGGCCCCTTCGCGCAGCGCCTCGGCGAGGGAATATTCCAGCTTGCGGATCTTGTTGCCCGAGGTCTCGACGCCGGTCAGGTCGTCGCGCTTGATGTAGATCTCTTTCCCGTACTTTTCGGACAGCTTGGGGAGCGGATAGATCGGAGTCGGCAAACACGCCAGGTTCAGTTTTTCGGGGTATTGCATGGGGGTTCTCCTTTACAAATGGATTGTGCCGCGCGGCCGGCGCGCCGCCGTTCCGCCTCGGCCTTGGAAAACACGCATCCGCAGTAATCCTGCCGGTAGAGACCGTATTGCCGCGAAAGTGCGATGGAGGCTTGGTATCCGCCTTTTTTCTTGAAATCGGAGGGCAGCCAGGGGGTGCCCGTCTGGGCGGAAAGCTGCCTGCTGAGTTGGGCGAGCAGCTCCGCGTCTTTATGCGGGCTGATGGAAAGCGTGGTGCAGAAATAATCCGCGCCGATCTCCGCCGCCTTGCGGGCCGCCTCGCCGAGGCGCAGGGCAAAGCAGACCCGGCACCGCGCGCCGCCCTCCGGGGCGTCCTCCAGCCCGCGCACCGCCGCGAAAAACCGCTCCGGCTCATACCTGCCCTCGATCAGGCGGACTTCCTCAAGAAGCCCCATATCTGCCAGCATTCGGCGGAGCTCCGCGAGGCGCTTTTCGTATTCCGCCTGCGGGGAGATGTTGGGGTTGTAGAAGAAGAGCACCAATCGGAAATGCGCGTGCAGGTATTGCAGCACATAGCTGCTGCACGGCGCGCAGCAGCAGTGCAAGAGCAGCATGGGGCGCTCGCCCGTCTCGTCAAGCCGCGTCAGCAGGGCGTCCAGCGCTTTTTGATAGGGAATTTGCATGGCGGCTTCCCTCACGGCGTGACGCGGATGGTCTTGTCCTTAGGCTGGATGGCGACCCAGGTATTTCCCGGGGCGAAGCGGATCTCCTCGCCCGCCTCGTCGTAATAGCGCGTGATGTCCGAGGCGGACTTGCGCACCCAGGTGCCGCTGATCTGTTTTCCGCCGATAAAGAATTCGCACTTCCCCTCGCCGATCATGTTGAAAATGCGGTGATGGTCGGCATCGGAGAGCGTCCGCATGGGCAGGTAGGCCACGACCAGGTTTTTGACGGCGACCTGCTCCTTCTTGCTTTCCTTGCTGCCGTCCGCAAAGGTGTAGGTATAGAACGGCTCGCCGTTTTCATAGCGCAGATAGGTGCCCGTCGCCGCGTCATAGGCGAATTCCACATTGGACGTCTTGCTGCTCACAAACGGGATGTCAATGCGCGTGGCCGTCGTGGACGAGGTCGAGGGCGTGTCGGAGAATTTCCAATGCTGCGTCCGGCCGGAGGCAAAGTCCGGGTATTGCTCGCGGACGAAGGTGAGGTCGGTATACACATTGTGCGGCGCCTTGCGGTCCTTGGAGC
>CAKTFI010000055.1 GCA_934555865.1 uncultured Christensenellaceae bacterium
AATAGCCCAATTATGTACAATTCATTAATGTTGGACAGAAACTCCAAAAAACGATTCTTCCCTCGGCGCGGCATTGACGCAATTTGTACAGCGCCGCAGCGTTTTTGCCGAGCTTGCCGCACTGCGAGCCCCCCCAAGGCAGCACCGGCGCAATCTGCACACCGTCGCTATGCTGCGCAGTCTGCCGTGGTTTCCCTCGCCCATCTCGTCCGGAAATACTCTCCCCGACAAAAGCGGTGCCCGCCTTCCCGCCCCATCCGGAACTACTCCCCGTGACGCGAGCACACAAAACGCCGCGGCCACCCTCCTATGGCACGGGGTGCAGCCCTTTCCTGTCCATGCGCTGTACCCCTTCTCCATATTTTTCTCCGGCACAGGCGGCAATCTCCTGTCCCTCCCGGCGCTTTGAAGAGCACAAAAAAAGAGCGCACATTTTGTGCGCTCTCTTCTTATAGAAAGTTTATTTTGCGAGGATTTTCTTTGCCTTTGCGACCAGGTTTTCCGTCGTGAAGCCGAATTCCTTGAACAGGATATCAGCCGGAGCGGATGCGCCGAAGTGGTCGATGCACAGCGTGTCGCCATCCAGGCCGACATACTTCTGCCAGCCGAAGCTGCAGCCGGCTTCCACCGCGATGCGCTTGCGGACAGCCGCGGGCAGCACGCTTTCCTTATATTCGTCGCACTGCGCGTCGAATACTTCCTGGCAGGGCATGGAGACGACGCGAACCGCGACGCCTTCCGCCGTCAGCTGCTCATACGCCTTGACGCACAGCTCGACTTCCGAACCCGTGCCGATCAGGATGAGTTCCGGCGTGCCTGCGCAATCCTTCAGGATGTAACCACCCTTGAGCGCCGCCTTGCCCGTCTCTTCATAGAGCGGGAGCTTCTGGCGGGACAGCGCCATCACGACCGGGCCTTCCGCCTTGGTGAGCGCAAACTCATATGCCGCAGCCGTTTCCTTGGAGTCCGCCGGGCGCCACATATAGGTATCCGGCATGGAGCGGATGCCGGCGAGCTGCTCGATCGGTTCGTGCGTCGGGCCGTCTTCGCCGACGCCGATGCTGTCGTGCGTCATGATGTAGATCACCGGCAACTTCATGAGTGCGGAGAGGCGGATGCCGTGCTTCAGGTAATCGCTGAACACGAAGAAGGTCGCCACATAGGGCAGGATGCCGCCGTGCAGGTACATGCCGTTCGCCATGCCGGCCATCGCGAATTCGCGGATACCGAAATGGATGTTGGAGCCCGCATAGTTAGCCGCAGAGAAGTATTCGCGCTTGTCCATGACCGACTTGTTAGAGGGTGCCAGGTCTGCAGAACCGCCCATCAGGTTGGGCAACTTGTCCGCCAGCTTGTTCAGCACCTTGCCGGAGGATTCTCTCGTCGCCATCGGACCGGCGAACTTATAGAATTCCTCGTCGAACATGCATTCGCAGGGCTTCTTCTTATAGTCTTCATACAGCTTGGCCAGTTCCGGATACTGTTCCGCATACTTTGCGAACATTTCCTTCCACTCGGCTTCCTTCTTGGCGTTGGCTTCTGCCTGTTCCTTCGCAGCCGCATATACTTCATCCGGCACATAGAAGGACTTGTCGGCGTCGACACCCAGCGTTTCCTTCAGAATCTTGAGGTTCGCTTCGCCGATCGGGGAACCGTGGCAGCCGGCCGTGCCCGCCACCGGCGCGCAGCCATAGCCGATCGTCGTGCGGCAGATGATGATGGACGGCTTGTCCGTCACAGCCTTTGCCGCCTGGATCGCCGCGTCGATTGCATCGATGTCCGTGTTGGCGTCATCGACATGCTGCACATGCCAGCCATACGCTTCATAGCGCTTGCCGACATCTTCCGTGAATGCGGAATCCGTGTCGCCTTCGATCGTGATGTTGTTCTTATCGTACAGCAGGATCAGCTTGCCCAGCTTGAGCGTGCCCGCGAGTGAGCTTGCTTCGCCGGAAATGCCTTCCATCAGGCAGCCGTCGCCCGTGAGGACATAGGTATAGTGGTCGACGATCGGGAAGCCCGGCTTGTTGAAAATGGCAGCCAGGTGCGCTTCCGCCATCGCCATACCGACGGCGTTGGCGACGCCCATGCCCAGCGGGCCGGTGCTCGTCTCTACGCCGGGAGTCACATCATATTCCGGATGGCCGGGCGTCTTGGAGCCCCACTGACGGAAGTTCTTGATGTCGTCCATGGAAACACCCATGCCGTACAGGTGCATCACGGTATACAGCAGCATGGAGCCATGGCCTGCGGAGAGGACGAAACGGTCTCTGTCGTCCCACTTGAGGTCCGCGGGGTTCATTTTATAGTGTCTGGAGAACAAGGTATGAGCAATCGGAGCGGCGCCCATCGTAATGCCCGGGTGGCCGGAATTGCTCTTGTTGATTGCCTCGGCGCTCAATACACGAATCGTATTGACGCTGAGGTTATCGGTCGATTTCATAAAAAATCCTCCTTGGTTTTTTCTATATGCTTTATTATACCCTGCGCGAGGGGGATTCGCAATCCTTTTGCCCAAAGTTTCCATCCGAAAAATTTTGGAGCGGCGCCTCTTCCGCGTATTCCAGGAGCTCCACCGCAACGCTGTTGTGCAGGTCCATGCCGCGGTCCGTCAGACAAAATCTCCCGTCCCGCACGCGGGCATACCCCGTCTGCAAGAGCTTTTGCAAAAAGACACCCACCCGCCGCCCGCGCGGCAGTTCTCCAAGCGGGATGCCCTCCGTAAGGCGCGTCTTGAGCATCAGCGCCTCCAGCGCGGGCTCCTCCGCCTCGCGCTGCACCGCGGCGGATTCCCCGGCACCGATCTTTGAAAGGTACCCCTCGATGCTCGCCGTATTGCCATAGCGCATCCCCCGAAAGCAGGAATGCGCCGCCACGCCGAGGCCGATGTATTCCTCTCCCCGCCAGTATTTGAGATTGTGCCGGCAGGCATAGCCCTCCTTGGCGAAGTTGGAAATCTCATACCGCAAAAACCCGGCCTCGCGGAAGCGCGCCATCACCGCATAGAACATGGCGCGGTCCGTCTCGTCGTCCGGCTGCGGCACACCGAACAGGGGCGTCCCCCGCTCCAGCCGCAGCGCATAGGCGGAGATGTGCGTGACCGGCAGCGCGGAGAGCTTGGCTGCGCTCTCCTCCGCCATGGCCACGCTCTGCCCCGGCAGCGAATACATGAGGTCGGCGCTGATGTTGGAAAAACCCGCCGCCTGCGCAGCGTCCAGCGCCCGCAGGAAATCCGCATAGGAATGCGTGCGGCCGATTTTTTTTAGGAGCTCCCCCTGCACGGTCTGCAGCCCGATGCTCAGGCGGTTGATCCCCGCCCCGAAGAATTCCTGCGCCTTTTGGGCGTCCAGCGAATTGGGGTTGGCCTCGATGCTGATTTCGGCGTCCGCCGCAATGCGAAATACCCGCCGCATGGCCTCCATGAGCCGCGCGATGTCGCCCGGACGCAGGCAGGAGGGCGTCCCGCCGCCGATATAGACCGTGTCCACCGCGCACCCGGCATAGCGCGCCGCCTCGCGGGGCAATGCGTCCAGATATGCCGACAGCGTCCCCCAGGCGTCGGTATAGGAAGTGAAGTCGCAATACCCGCACTTGCTTTGGCAATAGGGGATGTGGATATACAGCCCCCGCGCCGCCTCGGCCGTCAATCCAGTTTGAGAATGCTCATAAACGCCTCGGAAGGGACCTCCACGCTGCCGATCTGCCGCATTCTCTTCTTGCCTTCCTTCTGTTTTTCCAGCAGCTTTTTCTTGCGGCTGATGTCGCCGCCATAGCACTTTGCCAGGACATCCTTGCGCAGCGCGCGCACCGTCTCGCGCGCAATCACCTTGCCGCCGATTGCCGCCTGGATCGGGACCTCAAACATCTGCCGCGGGATGACATCCTTGAGCTTTTCCGCGATGGCGCGGCCGCGGGTGTAGGCCCGGTCCTTGTGCACGATGAGCGAAAGCGCGTCGCACACCTCACCATTCAAGAGAATATCCAGCTTGACGAGCTCGCTTCTCGCATAGCCCTTGATCTCATAATCCATCGATGCATAGCCCTTGGTACGCGATTTAAGCGCGTCGAAGAAGTCGAAAATGATCTCGTTCAGCGGAATGTCATAGTGGATCATGACGCGGGAGCCCTCGATGTATTCCATGTTCTGGAACACACCGCGCTTGTCCTGGCAGACCTCCATGACCGCGCCGACATAGTCGTTCGGCGTGATGACGCTCACGGCCGCGATCGGCTCTTCCATATAGTCGATCGTCGAAAGATCCGGCATGCCGGAGGGGTTCTCCACCTCCAGCACCTCGCCGTCTGTCTTGACGATCCGGTAGCTGACGCTGGGCGCCGTCGTCACGATGTTCAGGTCAAATTCCCGCTCCAGGCGCTGCTGGATAATCTCCATATGCAATAGCCCCAAAAAGCCGCAGCGGAATCCGAACCCCAGCGCGACGGAGGTCTCCGGATCAAAGGAGAGCGCTGCGTCGTTGAGCTGCAATTTTTCGAGTGCCTCCTTGAGCGCGTCATAGTCGCCGCCGTCCGCCGGGTAGATCCCGCAGAACACAACGGGCAGCGCCTTTTTATACCCGGGCAGCGCCTCTGCCGCCGGGTTGGCCGCGTCGGTGATCGTGTCGCCCACGCGCGTGTCCGCGACCGTCTTGATGCTGGCCGCGATATAACCGACATCGCCTGCGCGCAGCTCCTCCACCGGCTGAAAGCGCGGCGTAAAGATGCCCGTCTCCGTCACGAGGTATTCCTTGCCGCTCGCCATAAAGCGGATGCTGCTGCCCGGGCGGACGCTGCCTTCCTTGATGCGCACAAAGCTGATCGCGCCCTTATAGTTGTCGTAATACGAGTCGAAAATGAGCGCCTTTAAGGGATCCTCCTCGCTGCCCTTGGGCGGCGGGAGGTAGTCGGCGATGGCGTCCAGCACCGCCTCGATGCCGATCCCCTCCTTGGCGCTGATGCGCGGCGCATAGCTGCAATCCAGGCCGATCACATCCTCCACTTCCTTCGCGACCTCGTCCGGGCGCGCCGAAGGCAGGTCGATCTTGTTGATGACCGGCAGGATCTCCAGGTCGTTGTCCAGCGCCAGATACACATTCGCCAGCGTCTGCGCCTCCACCCCCTGCGTCGCGTCCACCACCAGGATCGCGCCCTCGCAGGCGGCCAGCGCGCGGGACACCTCATAAGTAAAGTCCACATGGCCGGGCGTGTCGATGAGGTTATAGGTATAGCGCACGCCGTCCTTTGTATAGTGCATGCTGATCGCCTGGGATTTGATCGTGATCCCCCGCTCGCGCTCCAAATCCATGCGGTCCAGAATGCGGTCCTCCATGTCGCGCACCGCGATGGTCTCCGTCTTTTCGATCAAACGGTCCGCCAGCGTGGATTTGCCATGGTCGATATGGGCGATGATGCAAAAATTTCGTATGCTTTCCTGTCGAGACATACCGTTCCTTTCTCGGGAATTCGCTTCTCCAATAGATTCCCTACTATCTTATATAAAAAACGGGAAAAGCGCAAGAAAAACCCGCGCTCCCCCGCCAGCACAAAAAGACGCCCCGGTTTCCGGGGCGTGCAGGCTGTCAGGCGTCCTTGCCGCAGCACTTTTTGTACTTTTTCCCGCTTCCGCAGGGGCACGGGTCGTTGCGGCCGATCTTCTGATCGTTGATGACCTGCCGGGACTTCCGCCAGGCCTTGGTGATCTCCTGCCGCTTGGAAAGCGGGAGGACATCCTCCCATTCCGGGAGCGTGTACAGCCATTTCGCCTTTGCCTCGAGCATGTTGAAATACAGCTTTTCAAAATCTACATCCAGGCAGAGGGACGTGTCCTCCGCGAGATCCTCCACCACATAGCTCTGCTTCAGGCTGTCGTTGATGCCGTCCATAAACCCGCAGAACACGGCCGGTTCCATGGAAAATTCCTTGGCCAGCTCGGCCAGCGTCCCGGCAAAGGGCGTTTCCTTATTCGCAAGGATTTTCTTGTAATTTTCCGTCTCTGCCGCAAAATATTCGTTCCAATAGGCCATCTGTGCTTCCGGCGTGGTCTGCATATCGGCCATATTGCGCCAAGTCTCATAAAGTTTCATCGTGTTTTGTTTGCCTCTCTTTATTCATACAGCTTTGCAAGCCGTTTGTTGATGCAGGAAATAAATTCGTGCGTGTTGACCGTCCTCTTGTGCTCCAGCGTGGACAGCATCGCCAAATCCTTCGTCATCTCGCCCGCCTCGATCGTCTCCAGCGTCGCCTTTTCCAGGTTGCGGCCAAATTCCACAAGCGCATCGTTACCGTCCAATTCCCCGCGCTTTTTCAGCGCGCCGCTCCACGCGAAGATGGTCGCGACAGAGTTGGTCGAGGTCTCCTCGCCCTTCAGGTGCTTATAGTAGTGCCGCGTCACCGTGCCGTGCGCCGCCTCGTATTCATACTTTCCATCCGGCGAGACGAGCACGGAAGTCATCATTGCCAAGCTGCCGAACGCCGTTGCGAGCATATCGCTCATCACATCGCCGTCATAGTTCTTGAGCGCCCAAATGAAGCCGCCCTCCGAACGAATGACCCGCGCCACCGCGTCGTCGATCAGCGTATAGAAATAGGTGATGCCCGCCTCCGCAAAGGCCGTTTGGAATTCCTTTTCATAGATCTCCTGGAAAATATCCTTAAAGGTATGGTCATACTTTTTGGAGATCGTGTCCTTCGCGGAAAACCAGAGATCCTGCTTTTCGCTCAAGGCATAGTTAAAGCAGCTGCGCGCGAAGCTGCGGATGGAATCCGTCGTGTTGAACATCCCCATGAGGATGCCGCCGTGCGCGTCGTAATTGCAGATCATCTGCCGCGATTCGTTGCCGTCGAGGTCCGTCACCACCAGCTCCGCCTTGGCTGCGCCCGGCACCTTCATCT
>CAKTFI010000056.1 GCA_934555865.1 uncultured Christensenellaceae bacterium
TGGTCCTGTTCGGCCTGTTTGGCCTCGGCGGGTACCTCCTGCCGCTGCTGTGCGCGGCGGCGGGCGTCCTGTGCATCGTCAATATCGAGTTCCCGCGCAAGAGCCTGGCGATGGGCGGCGGGCTTTGCTGGGTGCTGCTCGCCTTTTTGGAGCTGTGCAGCGCGCGGGTCTTCGCGGCGGATGCCATTGGATTCTTCCCCTACCTCGGGCAGTGCTTTCAAAACGGGCGCGCGCTGCATGGCGGCGGGATCTTCGGCGGGATCTTGTCCTATCCGGTGGAGCGGCTGCTCGGCAAGACGGGCGGCCTCATTCTCTTGGGGACGCTGGTGCTGGTGTTTTTGCTGCTGATCACGCACTTCTCCATCCGCGAGGCGGCGTCGATGTTGGGCGGGAAGCTGCGGGATGCGTCCGCTTCGGCGGCGGCCGCCCGGCGGGAACGCTCGGAACGGCAGGCGGCCTCCATCAAGGAAGCGGTGCGTGATGCGGACGCGCTCTACACGGAATCCTTCCCGGAAGAGGAAGTGCCGCCCGCACCGCGACCGGAGCGTCCGGAGCTGCGCCCGCGTCCGGTGCGGCAGGAGCCTGAGCCGGTGGAAGCGTTGGCAGAAAAGCTGCCCCCGCGCCCCGCGCGGCAGGGGATCCGCCCCGAGCCGCAGCCTTCCCCGGAAGGGCGGGACGCCGCGGCAGACCTGCACCTGTTGAATCGACAGTATGCCAAGGAGCAGGCGTTCCCGGCGGCGGAGCAGGCCGGGGCGCAGAAATTGCAGCTCTACCCGGCGGCAGAGGCCGGACAGGCGGGCAGCGGGTTTGCGCGCGCGCGCCTGAAGCCCCGGCACGGGCTGAAAAAGAAAAGATCGAGCGATCACCGGATCGTCATGCCGCGCGTGAAAGACCCGGTGCAGCAAAAGCTCGCGGAGACATACTATACCGAAGCGGCCCAGCCCGCACAGGTGCAGGAACCGGCGGAAGGGAATCGCCGCATCGCGGCGGAGACATTCGCGCCTCCCTCGGAGGAGATGCAGGATCATTCCTTCTTTGACGCGCCGCCGCAGCCGGAATCCCCGGAACAGGCGGCGGAAGCGCCTGCCGAGACGGTGGAAACGGAAGATGCGGCACCAGTCGCGGAATTCGCTTCGGCGCAGCCCGCGCCGCGGCAGGAAAAAGACGATTCGGACATGGCCGGACAGGCGGCCAAGGAAGCAGCGGATGCGCAGACCGCAAACACGGAAGCCGATCCGACGGTGCAGCCACCCGCGGCGGATAAAAAGCCGGAAAAGGTCTATCAATTGCCGAACCGGCTGGATCTTTTGGACGATGCGGTTAAGACCGATTACGGCAAGCGCATGGAGCGGGAAAATCTGAGCAAGGCGCTCATTTTGGAGCAGGCGCTCAAGAATTTCAACATCGACATCAAGATCAACAATATCGTGACCGGGCCGACGGTGACGCGGTATGAACTGCTGCCTGCGCCAGGCGTCAAGGTGAGCCGTATCCTGGCGCTCTCCAACGACATCGCATTAAACCTTGCGGCGCCGAGCGTCCGCATCGAGGCGCCGATCCCCGGAAAGGCGGCGATTGGCATCGAGGTGCCGAACGGCGAGGTCGCGATGGTCAAGATCAAGGAGCTTTTGGACACCGACGAATTCCGCCGGCACAAGAGCCGCCTGTACTTCGCCCTAGGCAAGGACATCACCGGCAAAAATATCTATGGCGACCTCGCCAAGATGCCGCACCTTCTGGTCGCGGGGACGACGGGGTCCGGCAAGAGCGTCTGCATTAACTCCATCATCATGAGCATCCTGTACCGCTCCTCTCCGGAGGAGGTCAATTTCCTCATGGTCGACCCGAAGGTGGTCGAGATGAAGCGCTTTAACGGCATCCCGCACATGAAAACAGCGGTCGTGACCGACCCCAAAAAGGCGACGAGCATGCTGAACTGGGTCGTCAACGAGATGCTCAAGCGCTATCAGGAATTCGCCAACGCGAATGTTAAGGAGATTGACACTTATAACCGGCTGTTACAGGAACGGGGCGAAAAGATCCGTCCCAAGCTGGTCATCGTCATCGACGAATTGGCCGACCTCATGATGGCGAGCAAGCACGAGGTGGAGGACGCGATCTGCCGGATCGCGCAGCTGGGCCGTGCTGCGGGCATTCATCTGGTCGTCGCGACGCAGACGCCGCGGGCGGATGTCATCACCGGCATGATTAAGACGAACATTTCCTCGCGCATCGCGCTCACGGTCTCTTCCTCGCTCGATTCGCGCATCATTTTGGACATGAACGGCGCGGAGGATCTGCTCGGCAACGGCGACATGCTGTTTATGCCGATCGGGCAGTCCAAGCCGGTGCGGCTGCAGGGCTGCTATATTTCGGACGCGGAAAACGACCGCGTGATCGACTTTTTGAAGTCGGCGGCCTATGAGCGGCAGCAGGACGAGGACCTGGAAAAGCAGCTGGAGGCGGGCGTCGCCGCGGCGGGGAGCGCCGCAGGCAGCGAAGAGGAAGCGCCCGCCGACGGCTTTGAGGATGAGCTCATCCCGAAGGCCATCGAATTGGCGCTGGAATATGAGCAGATCTCCAGCTCGATGCTGATGCGCCGGTTGAAGATCGGCTATGCCCGGGCGGCGCGCCTCGTCGATCAGCTGGAGCTGAAGGAGATCGTTTCGCCGGCGGACGGCAACAAGCCGCGGCAGATCCTCATCACGCAGGAGGATTACCGCCGGATGTTTGGAAAAGGGGAGAAGGAATGAACGGACGAAAAGTGGGCATCGTTTCCCTCGGGTGTTCAAAGAATCGAGTGGATACGGAATTGATGCTCGGCAAGCTGCGGGAGGCAGGGTATACCTTTACCGCACAGCCGGAGGAAGCCGATGTGATCCTCGTGAATACCTGCGGGTTTATCGAAAGCGCCAAGCAGGAATCCATCGACACGATCCTGGAAATGGCGCAGTATAAGGAGACGGGCAAGCTCAAGGCGCTCATCGTGAGCGGCTGCCTGTCCGGGCGATACCGCGGGGAATTGGCGGAAAGCCTGCCGGAGGTGGACGCCTTTTTGGGCGTGACCGCGCAGGACGAGATCGTCGCGGCGGTGGAAAAGGCGCTGGGCGGGGAGCGGACGGAGCAATATCATGCGGCGGAGATTGCCGGCGACTATGCGAACCGGCTGCTCACGACGCCGGGATATTATGCCTATGTCAAGATCGCCGAGGGATGCAACAACCGCTGCTCCTATTGCGCGATCCCCTATATTCGAGGCAACCTGAAAAGCCGGCCGATGCCCGAGGTCGTGGACGAGGTGCGGGCGCTGGCGGCGCGCGGCGTCAAGGAAGTGATCCTGGTCGCGCAGGATACGAGCAAATACGGCCTGGATCTGTACAAAAAAACCATGCTGCCGCCGCGGTTGGAGGAGCTGGCCGCGGTGGAGGGCATCCGCTGCATCCGCCTGCTCTATTGCTATCCGGACGGTGTGAGCGACGAACTGCTGGACACGATCTGCCGCCACGACAACATCGCCAAGTATATCGACATGCCGATCCAGCATATGGATGATGCGGTGCTGCGCCGCATGCACCGGCGGGATACGCGGGAATCCATCTATGCGGCCGTGCGCAAGATCCGTGCGCGGGACGCGGGGTTCATCCTGCGCACGACGGTCATCACCGGCTTCCCGGGCGAGACGGAGGAGGAATTTGCCGTGCTCAAGCAGGGGGTTTCCGACCTGCAATTCGACCGCCTGGGGGCGTTTGCCTATTCCCGGGAGGAGGGGACGCCGGCCTATTCCATGCCGGATCAGGTGGACGACGACCTCAAGGAAGCCCGGCAGGAGGAGATCATGTTCCTGCAGCAGCCCATCGCCGCCCAGCGGGGGCGAGAGCGCATCGGCAAGTGCTATGATGTGCTGATCGAGCAGTTTTTGCCGGAGGAAGGGCTGTACCTCGGGCGATCCTATGGCGAAGCGCCGGAGGTGGATGGCATGATCGCCGTGGAATCGAGCGCACCGCTCACGGTCGGCGACTATGCAAGGGTCCGCATCCTGCGGGCCGATGATTATGAATTGTTGGGGAGGGCAGTGCAAGATGAATAAGAATGTACCGAATATTTTGACGATCGCACGCATCATCATGGTCCCGTTTGTGATCCTGTTCTACTATTTGCAGATCCCGCATTGGAACCTGTATGCGGCGGTGATCTTTATCGTCGCGTCGCTCACGGATATGCTGGACGGCATGATCGCGCGCAAATACAACCTGGTTTCCAACTTCGGGAAGTTGATGGACCCCATGGCGGACAAGGTGCTGTTCATGGCGGCGCTCATTCTCGTGCTCGATTGGGGCAAGCTCGGAAAGCTCGGCCCGGTCGTGGTGATCCTGCTGCTGGCGCGGGAATTCCTGATCTCCGGCGTGCGCCTCATCGCGGCGGCGGAGGGCGTGGTCATCCCGGCGGGCAAGGTGGGCAAGTGGAAGACGGTTTTCCAATTGATCGGCATCAGCATGATCCTGCTCGAAAACCCGATCTTCTGCGCCTGGAACATCCCGTTCGGCGAGATCCTGGTGTATTTGAGCACAATTTTGTCGGTGTGGTCTTGCATCGAATATATTTACCATAGCAGAGATCTGCTGAAAGGATAAGATATGACGAAAGAAGAAGCATTGGGAAATGCGCTATTGCAGATAGAAAAGCAATACGGCAAGGGGGCGATCATGCGCCTCGGCGATCACAGCGAGCAGATGGGCATCTCGGTCATCCCAACGGGCTGCCTGGAGCTGGACATCGCGCTCGGGGTCGGCGGGCTGCCGCGCGGACGCATTGTGGAGATCTACGGGCCGGAATCCTCCGGTAAGACGACGATGGCCCTGCAGGTCGTGGCGGAGGCGCAGAAAATGGGCGGCGCCGCGGCGTTTATCGATGTCGAGCACGCGCTGGACCCGGTCTATGCAAAGAACCTCGGTGTGGACATCGACAACCTCTATGTCGCGCAGCCGGACGCCGGCGAGCAGGCGCTCGAGATCATGGAAACGCTGGTGCGCAGCGGGGCCATCGATGTCGTCGTACTGGACTCGGTCGCGGCGCTCGTCCCGCAGAGCGAGATCGACGGGGAAATGGGCGATTCGCACATGGCGGCGCAGGCGCGGCTCATGTCGCAGGCGCTGCGCAAGCTGACGGCGGCGATCTCCAAATCCAGCACGGTGGCGATCTTCATCAATCAGCTGCGCGAAAAGGTCGGCGTGGTCTTTGGCAACCCCGAGGTGACGCCCGGCGGGCGCGCGCTCAAGTTCTATTCCTCGGTGCGGTTGGACATCCGCAAGGGCGAGGTGTTGAAGAGCGGCGATGCGCTGGTGGGCAATAAGACGAAGATCCGTGTCGTGAAGAACAAGGTAGCGCCGCCCTTCCGCAGCGCGGAATGCGAGATCTATTACGGCAAGGGCATTTCCATGGCGGGCAGCGTGCTCAACCTCGGCGTGTCGCTCGGCATCATCGACAAGGCGGGCGCATGGTTCTCTTATCAGGGCGAACGCATCGGTCAGGGGCGCGACAACGCCCGCAAATATCTGGAGAGCAATCCGGCGATCATGGACGAGATTCATACGCGCATCCTGAAGGAAACCGGCGTGTATGGCGACGCGCCCGCCGCGGAAGCGGATTCCGCTCCGGAAGCGCAGGACTAACGAGCAAAAGCTATCCGTCCAAGGATAGCTTTTTGGTTTGAGGAAACAAGATGCAGAAACAGCGGTTGGATGTGTTGATGGTGGAGCGGGGGCTCGTGCAGTCCCGCGAGCGGGCAAAGGCGCTCATCCTGTCCCGGCAGGTGCTGTGCAACGGGCAGGTGGCGGATAAGGCGGGCGACCTCTGCCTGGAGACGGATGAGATCGTCTTAAAGGAGCCGGACTGCCCGTATGTGAGCCGGGGTGGGTTCAAGCTGGAAAAGGCGATCCATACCTTTTCGCTCGACCTGCGCGGCAAGGTGTGCATGGATGTCGGCGCCTCGACGGGCGGTTTTACCGACTGCATGCTCATGGAGGGCGCAAGCAAGGTCTATGCGGTCGATGTGGGTTATGGACAGCTCGCCTGGAAGCTGCGGCAGGACGCCCGCGTGGATGTCCGCGAGCGCGTCAACGCGCGCTATATGCAGCCGGAGGAGTTTTCGCCGCTGCCGGAATTCGCATCGATGGATGTCTCCTTTATCTCGCTGAAGCTGATCGTGCCCGCGCTCAAGCGCCTGGCAGTGCGGGAGATCGCCGCGCTCATCAAGCCGCAGTTTGAGGCGGGCAAGGAGAAGGTCGGCAAAAAGGGCATCGTGCGCGAGCCGGAGGTGCATGCGGAGGTGATCCGTACGGTGACGGACGAGCTCTGGGACATTGGCTATCGCACAGCGGGGCTTACCTTTTCGCCGATCCGCGGGCAGAACGGAAACATTGAATTTTTGGGATATTTCCGCCTGGAGGACGAGACGGCGGAAAGGCTCTCGGACGAACAGATCCGCTCCGTGGTGCAGGAAGCGCATGCCGAAACGCACAAGTAAAAAATAGATTGTATATTTTTCTTGGGAATTGTATAATTATTGACAGGAGGGGACGCGCATGCAGGTATTCGGAATTTATACAAATTTGAAAAAAGATGCGGATCTTTCCATCACGAAGGCAGTGCTGGAGATCCTGACGCGGCATGGCCTTTCCTATTACCTGGATAGCGAGGTGGCGCGGGCGCTCGGCTATGAGAGCGACCGCTTTTCCGAGACGCATGCGATCGATGTTCTGCTGGTGCTGGGCGGAGACGGCACGATGCTGGCCGCCGCCCGCAAGTATGCGCCGCGGGGCGTGCATCTGTTGGGGCTGAACC
>CAKTFI010000057.1 GCA_934555865.1 uncultured Christensenellaceae bacterium
ACCGCGTCAGGAAACGCGACGGAGGGCAACCTGCTGGACAGCATCTCGTTCGGCGCGAATGTGCCCTGGCGGATCGAGTATTACCTAAACGGGCAGCTTCAGCAAGGGCTGACCGAGTCGGGCAGCGCGCGGCTGGGCAGCCATATTTCCGCCTCGCATACCGCGGATTCCCTCTTGCAGGGCGCGGTTTTCACCGGGTCGACGATCGGCTCGACGCTGGTCGACGGGGAAGGCGGCGTGAAGGAATATAACGGGACGCAGATCTACATCCATCGCCGCAAGGAGGATGGCGAGCTGGTCAATGTCCTGCGGCTATATTATGTGAGCTCTTCGGTCATCACCGTGGAAAAGACGGTGCTTGTGCGCGAGTGGGACACGCTCATCGCCGAGGAAAAATCCGAAGTGCTCGCCAGCCTCGCGGACGGGTCGTATGACGCGGCGTTTTCGCTCTATCGGGCGGGGACGGAGGCGGCGACGGCGCAGATCTCCGTCGGGGCGGAGGAACTGCGCGGCGCACTGGACGCTGGGCGCGGGCGCGCGGTGTTTTCTGCCGTGTTTCGCGACGCGGACGGCAGCGCCTACTATCCGGCGCTGGACTATTGGACCGCACAAGTGGCCTTGCAGGCGGAGGAAGAAGCCTGCGACAGCCTGGCGGGCTATGCGATGCAGACCGAACGCACTTCGGAGGAGACGATCACCGTCTCACGGCAGGACAGCAGCGCTAAACAGGCGGCATTTTCCAATATCTATACGCCACAGACCGTGCGCGTCCGCATCACCAAGCAGGTGGTCGGCCGCAGGACGGAGGAGGCGTTCTCCTTCCGGGCGGCGTATTGGGCGGAGGGAGAAAAGGTGGAGGTCCCCGCCTTTGCCCTCAGAGACGGCGAGAGCTTTTCGCTGCGCGTACCCGCGGGGGCAGAGGTGCTGGTGGAGGAGACGCGGGCGGATGGGTATACCATTCTGATCCGCGAGGGCGGCGTGACCAAGACCAATGGCGACAGCTATCGCTTTACGGCGAGGGGCAACACCGAGATCACCGTGCAGAACATCGCGGGAGCGATCCTGCCGGCGACGGGAGGATGGGCCGAAAGGCTTGGAATGCTCGGCCTTTTCTGCTGCGGCACCGCGGCGGTGGGCGGCCTGTTCGTCCTTAAAAAACGGCGGTGTAGCCGCTTTATGAAGTAGGCAACTTATATTTATATAAAGTTGACATAGAAGAAAGGTGGAAACAATGAAACACACAAAGAGAATCGTGGCGTGCCTGCTGGCGCTGTTGGTGCTGGCGATGAGCGCGCCGGTAATGGCTGCGGAAAATACCGGCAGCATTACCGTGGAAAACGCAACGCCCGGCAAGACCTATACGCTGTATAAGCTCTTTGACGCGACCTATGGCGAGGGAACGGCGGCGTATTACCTGAAGGCGGACAGCGAGTGGTATGCGCTGGTCGCGGCGGCGACCGACCTGTTCAAGCTGGAAACGCTGGCGGGACAGCCGGATACCTACCTGGTCACCAAGCAGGGCGACGACAACAAGATCATCGAATGGTTCCATTCGACCGAGGTGCGCGAAGCGGTGGCGGGCTTTACGGCGGTGGCGGAAAAGACGGCCGCAGCAGCCGACGGCAAGGTTTCGACGCTCAAATTTGAGGATCTCCCCTATGGCTATTACTTTGTGACGAGCACGCTCGGCGCGGTCGTCTCTGTCACGAATGCCAACGCGGATGTCGAGATCATCGACAAGAACCAGCAGCCCGGATGGGGCGGCGAAGGCGGCAAGTTCATCAAGAACGAAGCGGGCAAATGGGTCGCGAGTAACACGCAGGCGATCGGCGGTACTAACGAATACAAGGTGACGGTCAAGGAAGCCCTCAACTATGCCGGTGCGCAGAAGGTGCAGCAGTACATCCTCCGCGACCAGCACGGCAGTGCGATCCGCCCCGACTTTTCCACGGTCAAGGTGAAGATCAACGGCGTCGAAGTGAAGGGCGGCTGGATCACCAGCGACTCGGAGCACGCGAATGAAAGTGACCGCACGGTCGATCCGGACGAAGCGGGCACGGTGAATTTCGACAACTGCAACTGGTACATCCTGGATTCGACGGACAATGACGGCCTGTTCCTCATCTACATCAAGTGGCAGGATGAAGACAGCAACTTCCGCTATGAAGCGCCGGCGGACATCGAAGTGACCTATCAGGCAACGCTGCTTTCGAACGCTAGCATCGGCGAAGAGGCGGTAAACAACTACAACACGGCGGTCGCGGAATGGAAGACCGCGGACGGCACCTTCAGCGACACGGCAAAGACGGTCACGACCTATACCTATGCTCTGGCGTTGTATAAGACGGATTCCAAGACGAACGCTCCGCTGGCCGGCGCGATCTTCAAGCTGATCGACAAGAAGACGGGCGCGACCGTTTCACTGTACCGCACCAAGAGCGATTCCTCGGTCTATTACCTCCAGTCGGAGGAAACGGCGGCGATGGCGGACCGCGAGGAAGACCCGGTCACGGAATTCACGACGCCTGCCGACGGCGTGGTCCTCATCAAGGGACTGCAGGGCGGCGAGTATCAGCTGGTCGAGACGCAGGCCCCCGGCGGGTATAACCTGCTGCGGCAACCGGTGGATGTCACGCTGAGCAAGGAAAATTCCACGAACTATCAAAAGCGCGTGAACTGCGTACAGGAAGATATCAAGAACTCCTCGGGCACCGAGCTCCCGGCGACGGGCGGCAAGGGCACGACGCTGTTCATTTCCCTGGGGGCGCTGGCCGTGCTGGGCGCGGGGCTGTTCCTGGTGGTCAATAAGCGGATGAGCAAGGAAGCTCTGTAAGGAAGTTGACGGGGAGGGCGCGCGCCCTCCCTTGCTTTCATGACGGTGGAGAGAAACGCATGAGGAAACGAAAACGCATCACAACCTGGCTGCTGGGCATCTTCTTCGTGGGTTTGTCTGCGCTGTTATACCCGGCGGTCAGCTCCTATTGGAATTCCAAAACGCAGTCCAAGGCGGTGATGAACTACACAGAGCGCTTGCAGACCATGGATGCGGCGGAGACGGACGCCATGTTTGCCGCGGCGGAGCAGTATAACCGGACGCTGGCGGCGCTTGACTTTCCGCTCGCGGAATATACGCGGGTGGAGGGCTATGAGGGGGCGGTGAATGTCGATGGGCAGGGCATGATCGGCTACCTTTCGGTCGATCGCCTGCACATCAAGCTGCCGATCTATCACGGCACTTCGGAGGGCGTGCTGGGCGCGGCCTGCGGGCATCTGGAGGGCAGCAGCCTGCCGGTCGGCGGCGCGGGGAGGCACGCGGTGCTGTCGGCGCATCGCGGACTGCCCTCGGCGCGGCTGTTCACCGACCTGGATAAGCTGAAGGTGGGCGACCGCTTCCGCATCGTCGTGCTGGACCGGACGCTCACCTATGAGGTCGATCAGATCCGCATCGTCCTGCCGACGGATACCAACGACATCCAGATCGAAGAGGGCGAGGACTACTGCACGCTGCTCACCTGCACGCCGTATGGCATCAATACGCACCGCCTGCTGGTGCGCGGTAGGCGGGTGGAAGGGGCGGACACGCCGCGCGTCGAGGTGCAGAGCGAAGCGTATCTCATCGACCGGTTGATCGTGATGCCGGCGGTGGCGCTGCCGATCCTGCTGGCGCTCATCCTGTATGTCTGCCTGACGCCGCCCAAGCGAAAACCCAAGTTGCCGGAAATGGAGGAAGAAACGGATGAAACGGAATAAGAAAGCGATCCTGTGCTGTGTATTGTTAGTGCTGGCCGCCTGTGTGCTGCCCATGCAGGCGCTTGCCGCTTCGACGGCGGACGCCAAGGAGACGGTGGACATTGCCCGGGCGTGCAGCTTGACGCTGACCTACCGGGCGGATGCGGGAGCCTTTGCCGGGCAGGAGGTCTCCCTGTACATGGTGGCGGCGCTCGACGAGGAGGCGCAATACCGTCTGGCAGAGCCCTTTTCATCCTACCCAATTTCGATCGAGACCCTGCCCGAGACGACGGATTGGCAGGCGCTCGCCGCGACGGTCGAGGCTTACGCCCTGGCAGATTCGGTCGCGCCGGTGCAGACGGCCCGGACGGATGCGGACGGCAAGGTCTGCTTTTTCGGCCTGACGCCGGGGATATACCTGGCCTCCCGGGTGGAGGCCAAGCGGGAGGAGACGACCTATCGCTTCGCGGCCTTTCTGATCGCCGTCCCCGGGGTGAGCGCGGCGGGCAGCTGGGAATATGACCTTGCGGCCGCGCCAAAGTTTGAAAAGCAGGAGCCAGATTGGGAGACCGTGACTTATACCGTCGTCAAGACCTGGAAGGACGCCGGGCATGCGCAAAAGCGGCCGAAGAGCGTGACGATGGAGATCTACAAGGAAGGCGTCTTGCAGGAGACGCAGGTCCTGAACGCGCAGAACCAATGGAAGTATTCCTGGCAGACGCAGGAGGACGGCAAGCAGTGGACGGTGGTCGAGCGCGGCGTCGGCAGCGGGTATCAGGTGCGGATCTACCGGAATGGCTATGGATTTTCCGTTGTAAATACCTACCCGGGAGGGGGAAAGCCGCCCAAGACGGGCGAGGACGCGGCCTGCGTCCTCTGGGTCGGTGCGTTGCTGGCGATGACTGCGGCGGCGGGCGCCCTGCTGCGGCGCGGGATGCGGCATGCGTAACTTCGGCCGGAGAGAGAGGCTTTTGCTGATCCTCTGCGGCGTTGTGTTCCTGGGTGCGGCGGGGATGCTCCTGCGCGGGGTGCTGCAGCGCGTGCAGGAAGAGCGGGTGCTCTCCAAAACGGCGGTAGAGGTCGCCCGGCAAATCCCAGACGGCAAAGAGGGGGCGGCCCTGCTCGTAGAGGAGCTGCCTCGGCTGGCATGGACGAACGGAGATATTGTGGGGCTGCTGGAGATTCCGGACGCGGGCGTCTGCCTGCCGGTATATGCCGAGGAGGCGGCGCGGACGCTGCCTACGCTGTCCCCAGCAGAGGGCGGCGGCGCGCGGATCACGGTGGCGGCAACCGCACGGCAGCTCGCCTGCCTGATCGAGGCCGAGGCGGGGCAGGCGGTCGTCTTTACAGACCTGCTGGGGAATCGATACACCTATGCGGTGCAGAGCATCCGGCACCCGGCGGCGGCGCAGCTGTCGGGGCTTTCGGCGGCGGAGGGGGAATTGCTGCTCGCCGCGCGGAAGGGAGGCCGTGTGGTCATGGCCGTTTGCCGCAGGACAACGGAGGACTGTGACGGCCGTACATAGAGATGAAACGCCGAGACGATGGTTACAAAAAAGGAGCCTTACCAAGAGCTTGCTCAGTGGGGCGGCCCTTGGTAGCAATGTGGAGAAAGGAATGCAGCTTGTCCGGTTCTAAACAATGTGTAAAAGGTATGTGACATTGTGATTCTAAATATTACAATTGTGTAATATGAATGTTACACAAACTAAATATATGCGTAATTTTTGTGGAAATCAGTGGGATAATGGCAGAAATCATAAAAAATGAGTTGCATTTCTAAAAATAAAGTTGTATTATAGGAATGTCCTCAGATGGCAAGTAATTGCCAAAACAACACAAGGAGAAAAGAAGAATGAAAAAAGTTTTAGCACTCGTTCTTGCGCTGGCTATGGTCATGATGATGTTCGTAGCTTGCAAGAAGCAGGAAGAAAAAAAGTCTTCCGGCGTGACAGAACCCTCCAAGAGCAATGTCGCTGAACCGGCAAAGTCCTACGCGATGGGTTATGAGAAGTACAATTTGGCTTGCCTGTATTCCGAAGTAACGGGCGACTTCTGGTCGATCGTTTTCAACGGTTGCACGGCGGCTTTGGAAGAGCTTAAGGCGGGTTCCGGCGTTGATGGTTATTGCATCGCTCCGGCAACGGCTTCCGACTATACGCAGCAGATGGACCTGATCGACACGGCTGTTAACAAGGGCGCTGACGGTATCGTTCTCTGCCCGTCCAACGCGGACTCCATCGGCACCTATGTTACCGATAAGTTCAAGGATGACAAGACGCCGATCATCGTTATCGACCGCTCCCTGAACACCACTTCTCCGGCAGTTGTCGCGACCTATGCGTCCGACGCATATGCAATGGCAGAAGCGCAGGCTCAGATGATGCACGAAATGTACGGTGACGAAGAAGTTACCTACATCTCCATGGGTCTCTCCCCGGAAAACAAGAACTGGGCGGATCGTTCCTATGGATGCATCGAGTATGCGAAGAAGAACTACCCGAACTTCACGAGCTACACTGGCGATCACCCCTACTGGGTAGGTCAGGTCACGCAGGACATCGCAATTCAGTATGTTCAGGACACGGTGAACTCGAACAGAAATAAGACGCTGTGCTTCCTCGGCACCTGCAACTCTTACAACAACTACATCATCGCAGCTCTGAGCGAGCTTGGCGAAGCTGGCACCAAGGTTGGCGTAATTGGTTGGGACTTCTCCGAGACGGAAAAGTCGAACATTGAATCCGGCGTTATGTTCGGTTCCATGGGCCAGAACCCGTATCTGATGGGCTATGATTCCACTTACATGATGTGCGATTATTTGTCTGGCAAGAAGATTGAAAAGAACGCGACCGTTCCTTTCCAGGCTGTCACCAAGAACAACATCAATACCGAAGAAGTTCAGAACTATCTGAAGACGATGAACC
>CAKTFI010000058.1 GCA_934555865.1 uncultured Christensenellaceae bacterium
GTTGCGGCATGTGCGCGCGCGTCTGCCCCTACAGCGCGATCACCAAAAACACGCGCCCGTGCGAGAATGCCTGTAAGGTGGGGGCGATCCACATGAGCCGCGATTCCGAGACCAAGGAAGCCGTGATCGACGAGGAAAAGTGTATTTCCTGCGGGGCGTGCGTGTATCAGTGCCCGTTCGGCGCGATCACGGACAAGTCCTATATTCTGGAAGTGATCCGCATGCTGCGGCAGAGTGTGGAGCAAAACGGCCCGCGGGTTTATGCCATCGTCGCGCCCTCCATTTCGGGGCAGTTTCGCTATGCCAAGCTGGGGCAGGTCGTCTCGGGCATCCGCGCGCTGGGCTTTGCCGGCGTGATGGAGGTCGCGCTCGGAGCGGACCTGGTGGCCAAGGAGGAGGCGGCGGAATGGGCGGAAAAGAAGTTTCTCACCACCTCTTGCTGCCCCGCGTTTGTGGAGTATATCAAAAAGCAGTTCCCCGCGATGGCGGAGCATATTTCCACAAACCCCTCACCCATGGCGCGCATCGCGCGGCTTATAAAGGAACGCGAGCCGGAGGCCAAGGTCGTATTCATCGGCCCGTGCACAGCCAAGAAGATGGAGGTGCGCCGCGAAGAGGTGCGGCCGTATGTGGACAGCGCGATCACTTTTGAGGAATTGCAGGCGCTGTTTGCCAGCCGGGACCTGGACATCCCCGCGATGGAGGAGATGCCGCTGGAAAACGCCTCCTACTTCGGGCGCATCTTTGCGCGGAGCGGCGGCGTGAGCGCGGCGGTGCAGGAGGCGATCGCCGAGCAGGACATGGAGGGGCCGGAATTCCGCCCGCTCGCCTGCGACGGGATCGAGGAATGCCGCACGGCGCTCTTGAAGGCCTCCAAGGGTATCTTGCCGGAGAATTTCATCGAAGGCATGGCCTGCATGGGCGGCTGTATCGGCGGCGCGGGATGCCTGACGCACGGGGCGAAGAACAAGATGGAAGTAGACAAATACGGCCGGGCGTCCTCCAAAAAGACCATTGCCGAGGCGGTGCAGCACTGCGCGGACGAAAGAAAGTGATGAAAAGCTCTGCCCCTAAGCGGGGGGCGGAGTTTTTTTGTGGGAAAAATATTTCCAGTTTTATAGGAGACGATTTTCTTGGATTGGCAGATTAGGCGGAAATATGATATGATAAAAATGTTTTGGAATCTGAAAGAATACAGGACGAGGAGGAAGATATGCAAACACAGAAAAAACAGATTGCACTCATTGGTGCGGGAAAGCTCGGCAAGGGATACCTGGCGGATCTCTTTGGCCGGGCAGGGTATGAATTGATCTTTATGGCCAGGAACCCGGCACAGGTCGCGCAGATGCGCGCGCAGGGCTATTATACCGTCGTGCTGGAGCATGAGGACGGCTCGGGCACGGAGCAGTACCGGGTGGAGGGTTTTCAGATATGGTGCACCGAGGGACCGGAGCGGGAGGATTGCCTGCGCATTCTCTCGGAAGTGCCGATCGCATCCATTCAGGTGTATGATAACGGCTTTGCGGCGGTCGGCAAGCTGCTGGGCGAGGCGATCGCCCGGCGGGCGGAGGCAGGTGCGCCGCCGCTCGACATCCTGTTAGTTGTCAACTACCCGTCGTCAGACAAAATTTTTGCCGACCTCATCGAGGCAGAACTACACACTGAGACGCAGCGGCGGTATTTTCATGAGCAGGTCGGGCTGATCAAGACGCTGGCCTTCCGCGGCGGCTACGCTGCGCCGGAGGAGGTGTTGCGGCAGGATCCGCAGGCGATCGGGGCGTCAGACTACCCCGATCTGCCGGTGGACGGGGAGGCTTTTCGCGGGGAATTCCCGAAGGTCGAGGGGCTGATCCCGCTGGACAACATGGACGCACGCCTCAAGGCGAAGCTGTGGACGGGCAACATGCGCGGTGGCATGCTGGGCGCGTTTGCCGGCCGCAAGGGGTATACCCTCTGCGAGCAGGCACGGGTGGATCCCGAGATCCAGGCGTTCTGCGACCTTGGGCATGACGAGGCGGTGGACGGCGTGCTGCGCTATTTCCATATGACCTATGAGGATTTCCAAAAGGGAGAACGCAAGGAATTTCCTTTGGTGGAGGGTGCCAAGGCCAAAACAACAGACACAATCGCGCGGCAGATGTTTGGTCTGCGCCGCAAACTCGGGCGGGAGGAACGGCTGGTCGGCCCGGCGATGGCCTGTGTCGAGACGGGGCGGCTCCCTTACTTTTTGGCGGCGGCGATCGCCATGGCGTTTGACTATGTGAATCCGGAAGATCCCGACTCGCTCGAAGTGTCGGCATTTTTGAGAGAACACGGCATCCGGGAGGCAGTGCAGGAATATTGCGGCTTGCATATGGCGGATGACAAGGAGAACCTGCTTATCCAGCTGATTTGTGGGCACTATGCAGCGCTGCATCTGCCAAAGGTTATGCAGGAAAACGCAGAAGTGTGATTGAAAATCATAAAAGCCGTCCGTAGCATTGTTTCTTTTTTAAAAAAGTGGACAGAAAATCACTCGTATGATAGTATGAATATACTTTTTAATATAAAAGGATGCATTTGGGCTTTAAACAGCAATAGGGGAGCTCCTTGGAGAAAAGAAAGGATGGAGGGAAAATATGAAACAAAAGCAAATCGCGCTCATCGGCGCCGGAAAGCTCGGCAAAGGGTATATTGCGGACCTATTTGGTCAGGCGGGGTATGAAGTGATCTTTCTGGTGCGGCGGCAGCAGCAGGCGGAAAACCTGCGCGCGCAGGGAAAATACACCGTCTATGTGAGCCATGAGGACGGATCGGGCATCAGTCAGAAGGAGATCTCCGGCTTTACAGCTTGGTGCAGCGAGGGGCCGGAGCGGGAAAAGTGTCTGGAAGTGCTGACACAGGTGCCGCTGGCGTCGGTGCAGATCTATGACGACGGCTTTGCCGACGCGGGCAAGCTGCTGGGCGAGGCCATCGCGCGGCGTGCGGAGCTGGAGAACCCGGGGACGCTGGATATTTTGCTGGTCGTTAACTATGCCGCACCGGACAAGATCTTTGCAAAATACATCGAGGAACAGCTGCACACGGACCGGCAGCGCGCCTATTTCCACGAACAGGTCGGGCTTGTAAAGACATTGGCCTTCCGCGGCGGCTTTACGCCGACGGAGGAACAGTTGGCGCGCGACCCGGAGGCGGTCTGCGCGTCGGACTATCCGGAGCTTCCGGTGGATCAGGATGCGTTCCGCGGCGGGATCCCGCAGGATGTGCCGGAGCTGCTCCCACTGGACAAGATGGACGCGCGCCTCAAGGCAAAGCTGTGGACGGCGAACATGCAGGGGGGCGCGATTGGGTCGATGGGCAAGGCGCGCGGGTATCACCTGTATAACGAGGCGCAGGAGGACGCGGAAATTAAGGTATTCGGCGAGCGATGCTATGCTGAGGCGATTTTCGGTATCCGCGGCCTGTTTGGGATGAGCGAAGAGGATCTGCAGAAGGGGATCCGCAAAAAGGCAAAGCTGGCGCCGGGAGCGACTGTGCGTAAGACGACCGACAGCATCGACCGGCAGATGTTTGGCCTCAGCCGCAAGCTCGGGCGGGAGGAACGCCTGATCGGCCCGGCGATGGCCTGTCTGCAAAGCGGCAAGCTGCCTTTCTTCCTCGCGAAGGCGGCGGCCTATGCATTCGACTTCAATAACCCGGATGACCCGAAGTCGGTGGAAGTGATCGGCTTTGTGCGGGAACACGGCATCCAAAAGGCTGTGGAAAAATACTGTGGGCTCGACCCGGCGGATGCGCAGGAAGGCATTTTGCTGCAGCTCATCTGCGGGCACTATACGGAGCTGCACTGACGATAAAAAACGGAAAAACCTCTCCTTTGGGAGAGGTTTTTTTGTGCCGTGTGGATACCGAAAAGAAAGTATGTGGAAAGAAAAAGGATGGATAAAACTGGATAAAGCCGATGGCGCTTGGCCTGCGGAAAAGAAAGGTGCGGATGAAATGTCTTGTGACGGCACGGCGGCGCGGTTAGTGTGAGGCGTTTTTTTCTTCGGTCACGATCTTTGCCATTTGGATGCTGTGTTCTAGAGAAGCGATCAGCAGTTTTTTGGTCTCGTCGTCCAGCGGGCGGCCGTCGAACAGCAGGGCAGCCTGTTCGTTTTCCAGGGTAGAGAGGATGTGATCTAGGGATTTCTGGATGTCCTGCGCCGCCTCTTTGGCAGAGTCCGCCTCCTCCCAGCCCATGACCTGCGCCTTGGAGACCCGGAAGATCTGCGAGAGCTTTTCAAGCATGCCGACGCGGGGCGTCTTCAGCCCGTTTTCCCAGGCGGACACGGCCTGATAGGAGACGCCAAGCTGTTCCGCCAGCTGCGCCTGGGTGAGGTGTCTTGCTTCTCTGAGCGATTTGATGTTGTTTGGTGTTGCCATGATACTGCCAATTCCTCCCGTTCGAAAAGTTGGTACTTCCAGTATAGCCCTTAATGATAGTTAAGTCAACTATTTGTTTATGTTTTATCGCGCTGATTGCTTGATTTGCAACTAATAGTAGAGTAAAATGAAGATGTTCAAAAATGAACGCGAAACCATTCGAAATTTGCTGCGGAAGTGACAAGGCGGCGGAAAAAAACATATTTAGAAAGGGGAACTACAAATGACGGAAGCGGAAGTAAGAGGGTATTTGAATCGGGCCTATCGGGCGCGAGAGATGGTCGGAAGTATGCGAGAAGAGCTGCTGCGGCTGCAGGAATTGGCGAAGCAGATCAAGGAATTTTCTGTTTCGCCCGAAAACTCTAAGCGGCTGCTGGGGCAGATCGTAGAGCGCGAGCAGAAGCAGCAGGGACGGATCGCCGAATATCTGGAAGCGGCTGAAGAGGTACAGCAGGTCGTGGAAGAGCTGGATAACCCCGATTACCGCGCGATCCTGCATTTGCGGTACCTGAACTTTAAGACCTGGGATGAGATCGCGGATACACTCCACTTTTCCAATGTATGGATCTTTCACCTCCACAAGCGGGCACTGAGCGCGGCAGGCAGCGTGATCCAGCGGCGCGAACAGGCGGCCTGCATGGGGTAAGCAAAGAAGGAGGAAATGCAATGCAGAAAATTGTGCAATATACAACCAAAAACGAAGGGTATCAAAAGAACGGAACGCTGCATGTGAGGGGGCTCATGCTGCACAGCACGGCGACGCCGGGCATCCTGGCGAAGGAGTTCCGCGACCGGTTTGACAAGCCCGGCCTCGGCAAGTCCGTGCACGGGTTTATCGATGACACCTGCTATGTCCAGTGCCTGCCGTATGACAAAAAGGCGGGGCATTGCCGCTATTCCGGCAACGATACGCATATCGGCATCGAGCTTTGCGAGCCGAAGGCATGGAAAACCGATGCGGCCTATTTCGCGAAGGTCTATGCCAACGCCGTGCAGGTGTTCAGCGAGCTTTGCCGGAAATTCTCCCTGACCGAGGCGGACATCCTCGACCATGCGGAGGGATACCGCCGGGGCATCGCCAGCAACCACAGCGATGTCGGCCACTGGTTCCCGCTCTTTGGCAAGAGCATGGACACCTTCCGCGCCGATGTCGGGGCGGCGCTGCGGCAGGGAACGGGCGCGGCGAAGGACGGCCGCGCAGGCGTGCGGGAGTTGCAGCGCACGCTCAACAAGGCCTATGCGGCGGGACTTGTCGAGGATGGCCTCTTCGGCAGGCGGACAGAGGCCGCTGCCCAGGCGCATTTGCTCCGGTATCGGCCGGAAAAGGCGTGGATGCGCGGCGCATATGTGCAGTGGGTGCAGGCGCGGCTACAGAGCAGGGGGTATGCGCTGGGGAGCAGCGGAGCGGACGGCATCTACGGCAAGCGCACCGCGGAGGCA
Organism: uncultured Christensenellaceae bacterium; assembly: GCA_934555865.1. Lineage (GTDB taxonomy): Bacteria > Bacillota > Clostridia > Christensenellales > Christensenellaceae > QANA01. Next base: position 5,842 of record CAKTFI010000058.1, read on the forward strand.
GTCCGGCAGTTCCAAAAGGCGGGAAAGCTCCAGGCGGACGGGATTGTCGGGCCGAAGACGGCGCGGGCACTCTGTGACTAGGCGGGAAACGGCGATCAGGAAAGGAAAATGATGGGAGAAGTACGGTATTTTGTGAAAAAAGATGCGCAGGGAGAAGTGCTTGCCTTTGGCCGCGGGGGCGCGGAGGGGGAGCCGATCGAGCGGGAAGAATTTGAGCGCCTGCGCCTTGCCCTGCTGTCCTGCGTGCAGAGGGAACTGCGGCAGGAGGAAGAGGCAGACTATCGACAGATTAAACGCCGGAAAGGCATGAAATAAAGGAGAAACAAGCATGTATGGGATTTTGGCATTCAGCGCGATTCTTTGGGTATTTCTGGATCGTGCAAAGAAACTCTGGGCGCAGTTCCGCTGGGGGAAATGGGTCACGACGCTGGTTTCGGCGGCCGCGGGGCTGCTGTTGGCGTTTGCCTATGGATTGGACCTGCTGCTCGCGACAGGGCTCACCGAGGGCGTGACCTGGGGCGGACAGGTCTTTGCGGGATTGGCGGTGGCGGCAGGCTCCTCCTGCATCCACGAGGTGCTGGACAAAGTGCAAAGGCAGGGAGAATGATGAACGAAGCGATCATTGTGG
>CAKTFI010000059.1 GCA_934555865.1 uncultured Christensenellaceae bacterium
GACACGAAGTCGCATGCCGGATAGTTCGCACATCCATAGAAAATGTTGCCCCTCTTGGACCGCTTCTGCACGATTTCGATGCCTTCTGGACGGGGTTCCATAAGCTGGTGTTTACAAACGACCTGTGGCTGCTGGACCCGCGGACGGATATTTTGATCGAGATCGTGCCGGAGAAATTCTTTTTTGACCTGGTGATCCGGATCGCCGCCTCGGCATTGGCGACGATCGGGGCGCTTTGGGCGGCGGCGTTCGGCTGGCGCAAAATTCTGGAGAAACGGATGGTCAACGGACAAGATGCAGATGCAGGAACAGCTGAATAAATTGCGGAATGCGGCGCGGGTGCGGATCCTGGCGATCGAGACCTCCTGCGACGAGACGGCGGCGGCCATTGTGCAGAACGGCCGCGAGGTGCTGTCCAATGTGCTGTATTCGCAGATCGAGATCCATAAGCAATACGGCGGCGTCGTGCCGGAGATCGCCTCGCGCAATCATGTGGAAAAGCTCCCCTATATGGTGGCGGGGGCACTTTCAGAGGCAAACCTCGGCTGGGAGGATATCGACGCGGTGGCTGTGACGGCCGGGCCGGGGCTGGTGGGTGCGCTGCTCACCGGCGTGGCCTATGCCAAGGCGCTGGCCTATGCCGAAGGCAAGCCGCTCATCGCGGTGAACCATATGGAGGGGCACATTTCGGCCAACTATATCACGCACCCCTCGCTGGAGCCGCCGTTCATCTGCCTCATCGCGTCGGGCGGGCACACGAACATTATCGAGGTGAGGGATTACTGTACCTATCACATCCTCGGCAGTACGCGAGACGACGCGGCGGGCGAGGCGTTTGACAAGGTGGCGCGCGTGCTAGGGCTGGCCTATCCGGGCGGGCCGAACATCGAACGCCTGGCGGCAGAGGGCGACCCCACGCGGTATGCCTTCCCCAAGCCCTTCCACGGGAGTGAGCACCTGGACTTTTCCTTCAGCGGGCTCAAGACGGCGGTCATCAACTTGGTGCGCGGGTTTGAGGTGCGCGGCGAGGAATATCGAAAGGCGGATGTGGCGGCCTCCTTCCAAAGTGCGGCGACGCAGTCGCTCATCGAAAATGTGATGCGCGCGGCAGAGCGCACGGGCATCCGGAGGGTCGTGCTGGGCGGCGGCGTCAGCGCCAATGCCGAGCTTCGCGCCCGGGCGTTGGAATGGCAGGGAAAGTACGATATCTACTTCCCGAACCTGAAATACTGCACCGACAACGCGGCGATGATCGCCTCGGCGGCGTACTATTCCCTGAAAAAGGGATGCCCGGCGGCGGGGCTGGACCTCAATGCGGACCCGGCGATGGAGCTTCCCGAAAGCGAATGATGACCTCCCTTTTTGCATATAGATAAGCAAATTTGCAAAAAAAAGGCGGGGAAGGATGAAACAGAGAAAGCAGCGGCGAAAGGTCTGGGCAATCGGCTGTGTCGCGGCGGGGCTGGTGCTCATGGCGCTGAGTTTGTGCGCCTGGCAGGCCTATGCGGCGGCGGGACGGGAGGAAGCTCGCCTCCTGGAGGGGCGGCGGGTGCTGCTGGACCCGGGACACGGCGGCAGCGACGGCGGAACAACCGGGCTGCGCACAGGCTCGCGCGAGGCAGAGATCAACCTGGATGTGGCGCTGCGCCTGCAGGACGAGCTCTGGGCCATGGGCGCGGAGGTCGTGATGACGCGCGAGGACACCGGCGCCGTCGGCGAGGATAAGAACGCCGACATGAAAAACCGCCGGACGATGATCGAGACCGCTGGACAGGACATCACGGTGAGCATTCACCAAAACAGCTTTCCCGACCCGGCCGTCTATGGGCCGCAGGTGATCTACGCGCCCGGCTCGGAGGCGGGGCAGGCGCTGGCGGACTGCATTCAGCGGGCGCTGGTGGCGGAATTGCGGCCGGAAAAGCCGCGCCTCATCACGGAGGGCGACTACTACATCGTGAAATCCGGGACGGCGCCGGCGGTGATCGTCGAATGCGGCTTTTTGTCCAACGAGGTGGAGGAGACGCTGCTGCTGAAGGAGGAATACCGCGCGCGGGTGGCCGGAGCCATTGCGCGGGGAATCGCGGAATATCTACAAAAGGCGTAGGAGGAAGGCAGTTGCAGATCGAGGGAATCTTGGGGCCGATCGAGGAGCAGGAAGCGCGGATCAAAAATCCGCTGGTGCTGGCGTATATCGGCGACAGCATTTATGACATATATGTCCGCACGGCGCTCGTGAAAAAGAGCCGGCAGCAGGTCAACGCCCTAAACCAGCGGGCGAGCGGCACGGTCAATGCCCGCGCGCAGGCGCAGGCGGCGGCCATGCTGGAGCAGGAGATGCTGACGGACGAGGAAAAGGACATCCTGCGGCGCGGACGCAATGCGCATCCGGGCACGGTGGCAAAGAACATGAGCGTGGCCGATTATAAAAAGGCGACAGGGCTGGAGGCGCTGGTGGGCTACCTCTTCCTTTCGGGCAAGTATGCGCGGCTGGAGGAGATCATGCAGCGGATCCTGCAGGAATTTGGAGTGTGAATCGTGGAAACGAGAGAAGAAGTGACAACGGTGCTGCTCGGGCGCAACACCGTAAAGGAGGCGCTCAAGAGCGGCCGGGAGATCGACGCCATCTACCTGACGGAGGCGGCGGAGGCGAACGCCAAGGACATCGTCGCGCTGGCGAAGCGGGCGGGGATCCAGATCAAGAAGGCCTCTAAGGCGAAGCTGGACGAGATGAGCCAGTTCGCGGCGCAGGGGCAGAAGGCGAGCAACCATCAAGGCATTCTCGCGAAGGCGGCGGCGGTGCGCTACCGCACGCTGGAGGATGCGCAGGCGCTCGCGGAGCAGCGCGGAGAACCGCTCTTTCTGATCGCGCTCGACGGGATCGAGGACCCGCACAACCTGGGGGCCATCGTCCGGAGCGCGGAGGTATTCGGCGCGCACGGCGTCGTCATCCCCAAGCGGCGCAGCGTGGGCATGACGGCGGCGGCGGCCAAGACGGCCTCCGGCGCGGAGGAGTATATGCCAGTCATCCGGGTCACGAACCTGCCCTCCTTCATCGACCGGGTCAAGGAGCTGGGCGTGTTTGTGGCGGTGGCGGATATGGACGGCCAAAGTGCGGACAAGGCAAACCTCACGGGGGCGATGATGCTGGTCATCGGTGCGGAGGGCGACGGCGTTTCGCGCCTTGTGCGGCAAAAGGCGGATTTTGCGGTCAAGATCGACATGTATGGAAAGATCAGCTCGCTCAACGCCTCGGCGGCGGCGGCCGTGCTGATGTACGAAAAGAAGCGGCAGGATCGTGTCCGGGCCTAGGAACGCGGCAGAGAGGAAGGGAAACGATGGAACATTTCCAGGAATCGGAGCATTTCTGTGAAGAACTCTTGGAAGAGGAACTGGAGGAAGAGCGCGAAGCAGCCTATGGTTTGGAGGAGATGCCGACCCCGCATTTTGACCACTACGCGGCGATGCAGGATGCCGAAGTCGCTGCGCTTGCCAATGCCGGGGACGGACAGGCGTTGGAATACCTCCTGAATAAATACAAGAACTTTGTGCTTTCCAAAGCGCGGTACTACTTCCTTGCGGGGGCGGATAAGGAGGATCTGATTCAAGAGGGCATGATCGGCCTGTATAAGGCAGTGCGCGATTTTCAGCCGGACAAGCAGGTGTCCTTCCGCGTGTTTGCGGAGCTCTGCATCACGCGGCAGGTCATCACGGCAGTGAAGTCAGCTTCCCGCCGCAAGCACCAGCCTCTAAACGGCTATGTGTCCCTCAACCGGCCGGTGTTTGACGAGGAATCCGACCGCACGATGATGGACCTTGTGAAGAGCACGCGCGAATCCAATCCGGAGGAGATCCTCATAAGCCGGGAGGATGTCGGCGCGCTGGAGCGCAACCTGCTGGGCAGCCTTTCCGAGCTGGAAAAGAAGGTGCTCACCCTGTATCTTGGCGGGAAATCGTATCAGGAGATCGCCGTGATCCTCGACCGGCCGGTGAAATCCATCGACAACGCCCTGCAGCGGATCAAGACGAAGCTGGAAAAGCATTTGCGCAAATAGCCGGCCGAAATGCATTGCATTTTCGGGGGAATCCGTGTACAATAGGGGAACGAATGCGGAGGGAGCGGCTTTCTCCGCAGATTTTCGCGTATGCGAGGAGGTAGGATCTGTGGCACAGGAATTTGTGTTGACCAAAAAAGGCAAGCTCGAACTGGAAGAAGAGCTGGAATATCTGAAGACAACGCGGCGCAGCGAGATCTCGGAGCAGATCAAGGAAGCGCGCTCGTTCGGCGACCTGAGCGAAAACGCCGAATATACGGAAGCGAGAAACGAGCAGTCCCGGGTGGAAGGGCGCATTCAGGAATTGGAGAATACGCTGCGCCTGGCGACGATCGTCGATGACGACGAAGTCAACCTGGAAAAGGTGAGCATCGGGACGAAGGTGCGCCTTCTGGATACGGAATTCCAGGAGGAGGAGACCTATACCGTCATGGGGCCGATGGAGACCAACGCGGCCAACCATGTCATTTCGAACGAATCGCCGGTCGGCCGTGCGCTGATGGGCAAGTCCGTCGGCGATGAGGTGGAAGTCGAAGCGCCGGGCGGATCGATCATTTTTAAAATTTTGGAAATTTCCAGAGCGTAATCGCGCTTTGGCAAGGAAGGACGAAGGATTTATGGCAAACGAGAATACAAAGAACCAAGCTGTCGCAAACGATTCCTCTGAGATTGCGGTTCGGCGGGCAAAGCTGGCTGCGCTGCGGGAAGGCGGTAGGGACCCGTTTGAGGTGACGAAGTTCGACCGGGATTCCTGCGCGGCAGGCATCAAGGCCGATTTCGATTCTTTGCAGGGAGGAGAATGCCGCATCGCGGGGCGTATCGTGTCCAAACGCGTGATGGGCAAGGCGAGCTTTTTCCATATTCAGGATGCCACGGGGGAGATCCAGTGCTATGCCCGCCGGGATGTCATGGGTGAGGAACCGTACATGCTGTACCGCAAGTCCTTTGACATCGGCGATATCGTGGGCGTTGTGGGAGAGATCTTCCGCACGGAGGCGGGGGAGATCTCGGTGAAATGCCACGAGATCACGCTGCTTTCCAAATCGCTTCAGCCCTTCCCGGAAAAGTTCCATGGCCTCAAGGACAAGGACCTGCGCTACCGGCAGCGGTATGTCGACCTGATCGTCAACCCCGAGGTGCGGGAGACCTTCGTCAAGCGCAGCCGCATCATGCAGGCGCTGCGCGCATTTTTGGACGGCCGCGGGTTTTTGGAGGTTGACACCCCGATCCTCACGCCGTTTGAGATCGGCGCGTCGGCGCGCCCGTTCCTGACGCATCACAATACGCTAGATATGGACATGGTACTGCGCATCGAGACGGAGCTGTACTTAAAGCGCCTGATCGTCGGCGGGATGGAAAAGGTCTATGAGGTGGGCCGCATCTTCCGCAACGAGGGCATGGACCCCAAACACAACCCGGAATTCACGAGCATCGAGCTGTATGAGGCATATACGGATTACCAGGGCATGATGGAGCTGGTCGAGGACATGATGAAGACGGTCGCCCAGCAGATCTGCGGATCGCTCGTTATCCCTTATCAGGGGCAGCAGATCGACCTCGGGCACTGGGAACGGATGACGATGGTCGAGGCGGTCAAGAAGTATTCCGGCGTGGACTTTGCGGACTGGCAGACGGATGCCGACGCCATCGCCGCGGCCAAGGCGCACAATGTGCCGCTGCCGGAGGTGCCGACCAAGGGCGCGATCCTGGCGGAGTTCTTTGATGCATTTGTCGAAGAACACCTCATTCAGCCGACCTTTATCTATGACTATCCGGTGGAGATCAGCCCGCTGGCTAAGCGCAAGCCGGACGACCCCGCCTTTACCGAGCGGTTTGAATACTTCATCAACGCGACCGAGTTCGGCAACGCCTTTTCGGAGCTGAACGACCCGATCGATCAGCGCGAGCGCATGGAACGCCAGGTGCTGGAGCGGCAGAAGCTCGAGCCGGGCAGCCGCGCGCAGGTGGATTACGACTATATTAACGCCTTGGAATACGGCCTCCCGCCGACGGGCGGCCTGGGCTTTGGCGTGGATCGCCTGATTATGCTGCTCACGGATAGCGCATCCATCCGCGATGTGCTCCTGTTCCCGACAATGAAACCTTTGGACTCCGACAAGAAGGTTTCCAAGGAAGTTTCGGCTCCTGCGGAGGCTGCTCAGGCGGCTCCGGTCGTGGAGGAAAAAATCGATTTTTCCAATGTTCAGATCGAGCCACTGTTCCAGGATCAGGTGGATTTTGACACCTTCTCCAAGAGCGATTTCCGTGCCGTGAAGGTCAAGGAATGCGAAGCCGTGAAGAAGTCCAAAAAGCTCTTAAAGTTCGTTTTGGACGACGGAACCGGCACAGATAGGGTCATTTT
>CAKTFI010000060.1 GCA_934555865.1 uncultured Christensenellaceae bacterium
ATCACATCATAGGCAAAGTTGAAGGTCTCGGGGGCCTGGAGCCTGAAGTTCTTCTTGAAATCGTAATAATCCTCATATTCCGCACGGGTGTAGTTCTCAAAGATCCGCATGTTGTTCTTCCTTTTTGAATGGTATTATTTGGCGATGACCGCCAGGAATTTGCAGGGCTTTCCGTTTTCCGCCTGCATCGCGTGCGGGTAGCGCGAATCGAAATAGACCGAATCCCCTTCCCGCAGATAGACGCTCTCTTCGCCGATAAACAGGGTCATGCAGCCTTCCAGGATGTAGTTGAATTCGTGGCCGGCATGCGTTTTCTTGTTTGTCGCGGCGTAGATGTCGCTCGGTTCGACCGTCACATAGAACGGCTCGATCTTCTTGTCCTTGAACAGATAGGCCAGGTGCCGGTACTCATATTCCTGACTGCGCTTTAGGACGATGCCCTCGCCCGCCGGCACATAGGTATAGATGTCCAGCTTTGCACTCTCCCCCAAGATGAGGTCGGTGATATTGATCCCCAGCACATTGGCTACGGTATACAAAAAGCTAAAAGAAAAGTCCGTCTCTCCCTTTTCGTATTCCCGGTATTCCTGCTCAGAGATATCCAGCGCCTTGGCCATTTCCTCCACGCTGATGCCCACGATATCCCTGAGCCCCTGAATTCGCTGCGCGATCGCCGCAATATCTTCCGTCTGTTTATGCATTGTCCGTCTCCTTTGCTGGCGGCCGGTCTCCGGCCGCGAATATAAAAAAATCGTCCCTCAAAATAAGGGACGAAAATTCCGCGGTACCACCCAAATTGGCGCACATATAAAGCACCCAGCCGCATGTGTCCTACATCCCGTAGGAGTTCTGCGGTAAGCTCTCGAGCCTATAACGCGGCCAACCGTAAGCTCTTACTTTTTGCATTTCTGAGCCTTGGCTCCGAAGGGATTCTCGAACTCGACTGCGCGCATGCCTCGCACCACCCGGCACTTCTCTTTCGCTCAGATTTCAAACTCGACGGTCTTCCTCAACGCCTTTTGCAATTATGTTGCTGAATTGTTGTAAATTATATCGCACAACCATCGCTCTGTCAACTCTTTTTGGGACATTTTTGGGCAAAAAAAGACCGGGCAGCCGCCCGGTCCCACCTGCTTAGAGTTCGATCTTTGCGCTCTGCGCAAGGAAGATGTTTTCCGACTTGTTCCAGATCACGCAGCTGCCGTCGATGTTCTGGAAATACCGGCCGTAGGCTTCCGTCACTTCCTTCGGTTGCCCGCCGATGCTGGGCGCGGCCACCACGCTCGCATAGACGAGCTTTCCTTCCCAGTCCGCCTCGATCGGAAAGCTCGCCTGGATGGTCTCCCCGCTCACGGTATATACCTCAGACGCGAGCTGTTCGCCGTCATAGGTGTCCAGGCAGAAGCGCACCACTGTGCCTTCCAAAAGATTACTGTGCAGATACACCGTAACCTTGCCATCCGCCGCCTCCGCCGTGCACTTGCCCTCCAGCGTGTACACTGTGGCGCCCTCCTGCGGTTCCTTCTTGGTAAGCGATACCTTACCGCCGGAGCACCCCGCGAGCATCGCCATGAGCAGGCACAGGGAGATCACAGCCGCAATCTTCCGTCGATTCTTGTTCATATACTCTTTCTCCTTTTCGTTTGCCGGGTCATGCCTCCGGGCGATAGAAATGCGACAATACAAAATTATACAGCGCCTTTTCGTTGGCAATCTCGTAATAGGTGCCGTTCATCGTCTTAGAAGTCACCTCCACGCGGTATTGCGTGATCCCACTGTCCACATCAAAGCCCTGCAGGAAGGTGGCGAAGGCCAATGCCTCCTCCAGGCTCACATTCGTCTTGATATACTGCGTCGCGTCGTTATACAGCGAGGTCGCCGCGTTGATCGCGCCCATGCTCTTGATCTTTTTGGCGAGCGCCACCAGGAGCGCCTGCTGCCGGTCGTTCCGGCCCGGGTCGCCGCCACCGTCCTGCTTGCGCTTGCGCACATAGGTGTCGACATTGGAGCTGTTGATCGTGATCGTTTCGCCCTTCTTGCCGAGTTCGTCGATCGTGCGGTCCAACACGACCTGCACACCGCCCACCGCGTCGACCAGCTTCGGGATGCCGTCCATGTCGATGGACGCATAGTAATCAACCGCGATGTCCAGCTTGCCGTTGCAGGAAAGGAATTCCTTCACGCAGTCCACCGCGTTCTTTTCCCCGAAATGCTGCGGGCCGCCGCCGAAGGCGTAGGCCGCGTTGATCTTGTTCTTGGTGCGCGACTTGACCGCACCCGTCTTATAGTCCAGCTTGTTCATGGGGACATAGGTGTCGCGCGGGATGGACATCATCGTCATCGTCTTGCTGTCAAAATCGAGCGAGCAGAGGATCATGACATCGCTGCGGTAACCCATGTTCCAGGAGACGCGCTCCTCGTTGGAATCGATGCCGAGCAGCAGGATGTTCACCAAATGCTCCTGCGTGACATAGTTCGCCTGCTTGCCGCTGTCGTCGACCACCGTCGTCGTATGCGCCGTGTTGTCCTTCACCAACACCGAGAGCGGATTGTCGTTGATCCCCCGATAGATGCGGTAGAGCCAAAACACCGCCCCCACGCAGCAAACCAGCAGCACGCACAGCGCAATGGACAAAATGCGGATCCATTGCTTGCGGCCGCCTTTCTTTTCCGTATGCTGTCCCCGTTCGGCAGCTTTTCCCTTTCCTTCGTGCTTCACCGTAGCCTCCGTCCGACGGGGCGTATTCCCCATCGTTTCCCTAACTTTTATATTATATCATTGGATGATACTTCGTTCAATATACCACGCGGCCCCGGTGAAAAAAACAAGAATCGTCAAATTTCATCAATTATTTACAACCCTTTGCCGCCGGATATTCCGTGCACAGCAGGCGGAAGGGCGCCTCGTCCTCCTCAATCGCGGGGAAGCGGCCCATTTCCTCCAAAAAGCGGTTGTCCGTGTTGTCGTCGTTGCACTGGCTGACCTCGCCGATGAGCACCGGGCCGTATCCCGGCTTGGCCCAGAACGCGTGATACATCCCGTGTGTGAGCGTCACGCTCTGCCCGGGCTGCAATTCCAGCACCGTGCCCGCCGGGATGCGCAGCTTGACGCCGTCCGAGACGACCTCCACCTCACCCACCTTGTCCAACGCCTCCTCCGGCGTCGAGTTATATAATTGCATCATGAGCACCCCGCCGCCGCGGTTGATGATATCCTCCATCTTCTTCCAATGGAAGTGCATGGGGCAGACCTGCCCCTCCTGGCTGATGAGCAGCTTTTCGGCATACGGTTTTTCATAGGCCGGGTTGTTCTGGTTGCCGTTGCGGATGGTCACGAGCACCAGGCCGACTTCGGAAAAGCGGCCGAGGCCATAGTCGGTGATGTCCCATCCGAGCATGTTGTCACGGATCTCCTGGCACTCCGCCCCCTTGGCCGCCCAGTCTTCGGGCCTCCACTGTGCAAACGGCGGCAGGGCAAAGTGGAAGGAATCGATAAACTGCATCGCGTCGCGGATGATCGCGTTGATCTCACTGCGTTTCATAACGGCATACTCCCTTTTCTTTGGCATTTGCAAATTCGGTTTCATTTTACTATGTTTGCGGGCAAATTACAACCGCAAAACACAAAGCCGGCCCGCAGGCCGGCCAAGTGTGTTCCCTGCCCCCGCCCCGTCACCCGGGCAGTGCAGACCGGTTTTCTTAGCAGCCGCAGCCACAGGAAGAGGATTCCTGCGAGTTGTTGCCGCAGCAGCAGGAGAGCAGCAGAATCGGCCACAGGCAGTTGCTGTCCAGGCCATTGTTGTTATTGCTGCCGTTGCCGCATCCGCAGCCGCCGCAGCACAGGAGCAGAAGGATGATCCACCAACAATTGCCGCCGCCAAATCCGTTATTGCACATAGTCTTTCCTCCCGATCGATGAATTCCGCCCGTTTTCGGGGCTTTTAGTGTATAATACGCGCCGATCCGTTTTTGGTGCCGCCTTTTTCAAAAAAATGCGGGGAAATTTCCCTTGACAGCGGGCGCGGTTTTGCATTAAGATGGGGGTACAAAGAAATACGCAGCAGAAAGAGGAAGGGTATTCCCCGCTTTAGAGAGGCAGTGGACGGTGCAAACTGCTGGAAGGGGTATCCGGCGGCGCTTTCGGGAAATGCTGCACCAAAACAAGTGGGCTCTTTGAGCCAACAAGGGTGGAACCACGGAAGGCAGTCTTTCGTCCCTTAGGGGAGGAAGGGCTTTTTTTATATCCTTTTTTCAAATCAATTCGGAGGTAACAGCAATGGATCCTAAAGCAAAAACCATGGATAAGATCGTCTCCCTGTGCAAGGGCCGCGGCTTTGTATTCCCCGGCTCGGAGATCTACGGCGGCCTGGCCAACACCTGGGACTACGGCCCGCTCGGCGTGGAATTCAAAAACAATGTCAAAAAGGCGTGGTGGCGCAAATTCGTGACCGAGAGCCGCTACAATGTCGGCATCGACTGCGCCATCCTCATGAACCCCGAGATCTGGGTGGCCTCCGGCCATGTGGGCGGCTTCAACGACCCGCTCATGGACTGCAAGTCCTGCCACGAACGCTTCCGCGCGGATAAGCTGATCGAGGAATATGCCTTCCAGAACGGCGAGGAGATCGATGTCGCCGCCATGTCCAACGAGGAGATGGAGGCGTTCATCGCAGAGCACATCCCCTGCCCCTCCTGCGGTGCTAAAGCGAACTTCACGCCGATCCGCAAATTTAACCTGATGTTCAAGACCTTCCAGGGCGTCAACGAGGACACCGCTTCGCAGATCTACCTGCGGCCCGAGACGGCGCAGGGCATCTTCGTCAACTTCAAAAATGTCCTGCGGACGACGCGCCGCAAGATGCCGATGGGCATCGCGCAGATCGGCAAGTCCTTCCGCAACGAGATCACGCCCGGCAACTTCACCTTCCGCACGCGCGAATTTGAGCAGATGGAGCTGGAATTCTTCTGCAACCCGGCGGAGGAAATGCAATGGTTCCACTATTGGAAGGACTACTGCGCGAAGTTCCTGCGCGACCTCGGCATCTCGGAAGAAACCATGCGCCTGCGCGACCACGAGCCGGAGGAGCTCTCGCACTATTCCAACGCGACGACGGACATCGAGTACCTCTTCCCGTTCGGCTGGGGCGAGCTCTGGGGCGTGGCCGACCGCACGGATTTCGACCTCAAGGCGCATATGACGCATTCCGGCGAGAACTTCGTGTATCAGGACCCGATCACCAACGAGAAATATGTCCCCTACTGCATCGAGCCCTCGCTCGGCGCAGACCGCGTCGCACTGGCCTTCCTCTGCGAAGCCTATGATGAGGAGGAGTTGGAAAACGGCGACACGCGCATCGTCATGCACCTGCATCCGGCGCTCGCGCCGTACAAGGCGGCGATCCTCCCGCTGTCCAAGAAGCTGTCGCCCCAGGCGGACGAGATCTATTCCATGCTGCTCAAGCACCACAATGTGGATTACGATATATCCGGCAGCATCGGCAAGCGCTATCGCCGACAGGACGAGATCGGCACGCCGTACTGCATCACCGTCGACTTCGACACCGAAACGGACGGCTGCGTGACCGTGCGCGACCGCGACACGATGGAGCAGGTCCGCATGCCGATCGAAAAGCTGGCCGACTTCCTCGAGGAAAAGGAAAACTTCTGATCGATTTCTAGACAAACACAAATCCCGGGAATCCTGTGCGGAATCCCGGGAATTTTTGAAAGGAATCCATATGGCAAACGAACACCGTTTTGACGGGCGCGCGGAGCTGTATGCCCGCTCTCGCCCCGGGTACGCCGAGGAGGCGATCCGGCGGATCTTGGCGCTGGGGCTGCCCGCGGGCGGCACGGCGGCCGACATCGGCGCGGGCACGGGCATCCTCTCGGCTGCGCTGCTCTCCCACGGGGCAGAGGTCTACGCCGTGGAACCCAACGCCGAAATGCGCGCCAAGGCGGTGGCACGCCTCGGGGGAGACCCGGCGTTTCACGCCGTCCCCGCCGCTGCGGAGGCCACGACGCTGCCCGGCCACTTTGTTGACGCCGTGACGGCCGGGTCCGCGTTCCACTGGTTCGACGCGGCCGCGTTCGCGCGCGAATGCCTGCGCATCCTGCGGCCCGCGGGGCGGGTATTTCTGCTGCTCAACGCGCGCAACTATGCCGACCCGTTCACACAGGCGCAACACGCGCTTTGCGAGACCTATTGCCCCGGCTTTTCCTCCCTCGCGCACGGGCTTTGGAAGACGCGGGTGGGCGCGCAGGGCTTTTTCGGCAGCGACCTGCACGAGGAGCGCTTCCCCTTCCCGCTCACCTACACCCGGGAGGCCTTCCTTGCGCGCAGCCTGTCCTCCTCCTACGCGCCGCCGGCGGACGACCCGCGCGCCGCAGCCTACAGC
>CAKTFI010000061.1 GCA_934555865.1 uncultured Christensenellaceae bacterium
GCACACGACTTCATCTCACGCCTGCCGGACGGGTATGACACGATGCTCACGAGCAACGGCGCGAACCTCTCGCAGGGACAGCGGCAGCTGCTGTCCATCGCGCGCGCGGCGGTGGCCGACCCGCCGGTGATGATCTTGGACGAAGCGACCTCCTCCATCGACACACGGACGGAGGCGCTGGTGCAGCGCGGTATGGATTCGCTCATGCATGGGCGGACGGTGTTCGTTATCGCGCACCGTTTGTCCACCGTCAAGAATTCGGATGTCATCATGGTGCTGGAACAGGGCCGCATCATCGAGCGCGGCAACCACGAAAAGCTCATCGCGGAAAAGGGCAAGTATTATCAGCTGTATACCGGCGCGTTTGAGTTGGAATAAAAAACGGCAAACAAAAAACGGAAGCAGGTCGCTTCCGTTTTTTTGCTGCAAAGATTTCCCGGCGCATCAAAGGACGCCTTTCAGCACGAGCACAAAGAAGATGCAGGTGAGCAGCAGGAGCAGGGAGATGAGCGTCAAGCCGATCTTGCGGCTGCGCGCGATCTGCGGGGCCGCCTCCTTCTGCGGCTCGATGAGGTTCGCCCGGCGCAGGGCGCGGACGACCGGCTTGTAGATGAGCAGCGTGAGCGCGGTGTTGAGTCCGCCCTTCAGCAGGTTGAACGGCAAAAAGGCGGGCAGCAGCAGCGCGGCGACGGCTTCCCGAGGGTATCCCATGTAGATTGGCGTGATCAGGTAGTTCCACAGGATCATGAGGGCAGTCATAGCGACCGTCCCGCTGCACAGCCCGAGGACGGCGCCCTTAAGCGTGTGATGCTTTTTATAGATCCAGGCGGCAGTACAGGCAAAACTGCAGCTCGCAAGCAGGTTCATGGCGAAGCCGATGAGGCCGGTGTCACTCAGTGTCAGCATCTCGACCAGGGAAACGAGCGCGGAAAGGCAGAAGGAAGCCAGCGGGCCGAACAAAAATCCGCCGATGGTGAGCACGACATCCTTGGGTTCGTATTTCAAAAACAGAACGACGGGGATGCGCAGCAAGGCGACCGCCGCATAGGCGAGCGCACAGAGCATGGCGAGCATGGTGAGTTTTTTAGTCTTACTATTCATACAAAACACCTCTTTTTTGGAAAATAGAAAACACCCGAACACAGAAACTGTCTTTCGGGTGTTGTGCGAGGGCGCGCCAAACCGGTCGCCCATATGGCATCTTCTTTCATCCAGACTGTAACTGTTGGTTTTGGAATTACACCAAATCGGCGCGGCCCAAGGGTCGCTGCTCGCGGACTATACCGCCAATCGGGAATTTCACCCTGCCCTGAAGACATGTTTTGTATGTTTGTCGTTTTCGAACATAGTATAGGAGATGCGGAAGGATTTGTCAATCCCCGGCGGGCGGCTGCACGAGAAAGCGGATGGCGCGGATGTGCCGGTCCGGCACGCCATAGCCGTGCTTGCCGTTCGTCCATTCGAACAGCACATTTTCCTCACCGAACATGGGGCCGAGCAGGCGAGCCGTTTCCTCATAGCAAGCCTTGTTGGACAAAAACAGGGGGTTACGGGTGCGAATCTCTCCCTTTCCGAGGGAAAGATATATCCGCCCCGGCTGGGGAAAAGAGCCCGCCGCCGCGGTGTGACGCAGATACGCGAGCCACCCCGGATACCAAAGCGACCCGGAAATGCTAGCGCAGCGCCCAAAGAGCGCGGAAGAGGGGGTGAGGTAGGTCGTGAGCGTGGAAACACCCGCCAGCGAATAGCCGAGGAAGATCGTATCCGCCCGGCCGCCGCAGCCGTACTGCCGCTGCAAATACGGGTGGATCTGCGCCTGCAAGTGGCCAAAATACGCCTCGGCACCGCCAGAAAAATGTCTGCCCGGCAGGCAATCCGCGGGCCAGGGGGAATAGGCATCGTCCCAGTGTGAGACCACAGCGGAGGCGAGCAGGAATGGCGGCAGCTCCCCGCGGCGCACCTCTCCTTCCAAAGTCTGCATAATCTGCCGGATGAGTTGCTCTGTCCCCAGGGAATCCTCCCATTCGCCGGAAAGGTAAATGCACAAAGGCACCGGCCCGGGGACGGGCGGCGCATAGACGATGAGCGGCATAGCCGCGATGGAAATGGTTTGTATGTTTCCTCTCATAGAAAAACCTCGACAGCAGGGATGAAAACCACGAGCAGGGCCTTGCAACCTTGGGGCGTAGGGGCTGAATGCATCCATATCCGGCCCGCGTCCCGCCCGATAAACCCATTTTCCTATTCTTAAAAGGACTTGTCAAGGCTTGGCTGCGCCGGAAAACACTGTTTGCCGCTTGCCACGGCAGTTGGAGCGCCCTCTTTCGATGTATCTGGCCGGGTATCGCCGCGAAGGCGCTGTGCCCAGGGGGGGGAGAAGCGCTTTCTCTCCCCGGCGCTCGTAAGTGAAGTATGACATCTGCCCCAGTGTGAAAAACATCTTGACTTTTTGAAAGGATTTTGTATAATAATGTTCAAAGGGAGTAGCTGACATCGAAAGATGAATTCGAAATCGTCAACTCGGCAGTTTTCCGACTGCTCGTATCGAATGAAGCAGCAAGACTTTTATTGTGGAAGGTGTCCGCGGTAAAAGTCTTTTTTTATACCTGCCGCAATATCTTCAAAAGGAGGTCAAAAAATTCCGCGGCAAACAACAGTTGAAAGTTTTAGGAAACAAAAAAGAATAAAAAAGGAGAAAGAATATGGAAATCGGAACTATTGGTGCAGTGCTGGGCGGCATCGTCGTCCTCGTCATCCTCTGCATGGGCTATGTCAAAGCGCCGCCGGATCAGGCATACATCATTTCCGGCCTGCGCAAGCATTCCCGCGTCGTCATCGGGCGGGCAAGCGTCAAAGTGCCGTTCTTGGAGCGGCTGGATAAATTAAACCTTCGCCTGATGCCGGTCGACATCAAGACCTCAACGGCGGTGCCGACAGCCGACTATATCAACATCAATGTCGACGCGGCAGTCAATGTGAAGATCAGCAACGAGGCGGATAAATTGCAATTGGCAGCGCAGAACTTCTTGAACCAGCCGACGGACTATATCGCCCGCGTGGCCAGAGAGGTGCTGGAAGGTAACATGCGCGAGATCGTCGGCCGCATGAACCTGCAGGAAATGGTGAGTGACCGGCAGAAATTTGCCGAACTAGTCAAGGAAAACGCCGGTCCGGACCTCGCGGCCATGGGGCTTGATGTCGTGAGCTTCAATGTGCAGAACTTTACGGATTCCAACGGGATCATCGGGGATCTGGGCATTGACAATGTGACCAAGATCAAGAAGAACGCGGCGATCGCCAAGGCGGAAAGCGAGCGCGACATCAGCGTTGCGCAGGCAGCGGCCAACAAGGAAGCGAACGACGCGCGCGTCAAGGCGGAAACCGAGATCGCGATCAAGAACAACGAGATGACCATCCGCAAGGCGGAGCTCAAGAAGATGGCGGACATCAAGATGGCGGAAGCCGATGCCGCCTATGAGATCCAGCAGCAGGAGCAGCGCAAGACCATCGAGATTACCTCGGCAAACGCGGACATCGCCAAGCGCGAAAAGGAAGCGGAGCTGGCCGAGCGCGAGATCGAGCTGGCGGAAAAGAAGCTGGACGCGGAAGTCAAAAAGACGGCGGACGCGGAAAAGTACAAGGCGCAGCAGATCGCCGAGGCGGAGATGATCGCGCGGCAGCGTGAAGCCGACGCCAAGCGCTATGAGGCGGAACAGGCGGCGCTCGCAAAGCGCGCCGAGGCCGATGCGCTCAAGTACGCGATGGAGCAGGAGGCGCAGGGTATCCGCGCCAAGGGTCTGGCCGAAGCGGAGGCCATCCAAAAGAAGGCGGAAGCGCAGAAGATCATGGGCGAAGCCTCGATCTTGGAAATGTACCTCCAGGCGCTGCCGGAAGTGGTCAAGAACGCCGCGCTGCCGCTCGCGAAGACGGACAAGATCGTTATGTATGGCACGGGCAATGCGGCCAAGCTGACGGGCGATGTGATGCGGACGGCTTCGCAGGTGAGCGAAGGCATCCGCGAGGCGACGGGCATCGACCTGCCGGCCGTGCTCTCCGGTGTTGTCGGCGGAAAGCTCGCGGCCGAAGCGGCTGCCAAGCCTGCCGCGGCACAGGAAGCTCCGGCAGAACAGCCTGCACCGGCGGAAGCACCGCAGGCATAACACGAAAGCGACAAAAACGGGAAGCGAGCTTGCCTTCGGGCAGGCTCGTTTTTTTGTGCCAAAACAAACCTGCGGCGCACTTTGACGCGGCGGCGCGTCTGCGCTATACTATAGGAAAAATTTTCAAAAGAAGAAGGAAGGAAACGATGGCAATCGAACAGGCAAGAGAAGATCTGAGGCGCTGGGGCGCGGCGGAACGCATTTTGGAGCTGCCCGAATCCAGCGCGACGGTAGAGCTGGCGGCAAAGGCGCTGCACTGCCTTCCCGCGCATATCGCAAAGACGCTGGCATTCCGCGCAAAGGAGCAGGTGCTGCTCATCGTCATGGCCGGAGACGCCCGGGTGGACAACAAAAAGTATAAGGCGCGGTTTGGGGCGAAGGCGGCGATGCTCCCCTATGATCAGACGGAAGAAGCGGTGGGGCATGCCCCAGGCGGCGTGTGCCCGTTTGGCCGAAAGGCGGGGATCCCGGTCTATCTGGATGTCTCGCTGCGGCGCTTTTCCACGGTCTACCCCGCCTGCGGGTCGGCCAACAGCGCCATCGCCCTCACGATCCCGGAGCTGGAGCGCTATGCCGAGGCCGCGGACTGGGTGGATGTCTGCAAGGACTGGCAGGAGGCGGCGCCCGAACCGTAAGGCCGGAGACCGTCAGCGCAGATCGTCCCGCTGCCGCAGGTGCTCGATGAAGATCTGCGAGACAGGCGAGAGATAGGCCGCCTTGTCGTAGACCAGCACAATGTCGGAGGAGAGGCTCGCCTCGTCGATCTCACAGGAGACGGTCTGGGGGTTTTTGCAGAGGGAGAGGGCGGACTGGGGGACGACCCCGACGCCCAGCCCCTGGTCGGCCAGATAGAGCACCGTGCGGGCATCGTCGCACTTGCAGAGGACGGACATGTGCTGATGCTGGGCGCGCAGGCGGTCCTGCAGGACCTGCTCCCACCGGCGATAGAGCAGAAGCGGGTGGGCGCACAGCGCCGAAAGAGAGATCCGTGCAGGCGGCGCGTCCGGGAAAAAGTGGGCGCTGCCCACCGCGAAGAGGGATTCCTTTTGCAGCGGCAGGCAGCATAGGCCGATTTCTGCAAAGGGCGTGCGGACGATCGCGATCTCGATGAACCCGGCGTGCAGCCGTTCCAAGATCTCATAGGTATTCCCTTCAAAAAGCTCCAGATGCGTGCGGGGATAGGTCCTGTGAAAGTCGGTGAGCCAGGGGACGAGGGCGGTGCTGCTGACCGAGGAGACCGCGCCGAGGCGCAGCGTGCCCTGCACGCCCTCGAGCGCGTCCTGCACCTCGCGCTCTGCCGCGTCGCATAGGGAAAGGATGGTTCGGGCACGCTCATAGAAGAGGCGGCCGGGCTGCGTGAGCTTGATCTTGCGGGGGCCGCGCTCGAACAGCGGACAGCCGAGTTCCTCCTCCAATTGGTGGAGCTGCGCGCTGAGCGGCGGCTGCGAGATGTGGAGCCGGCGGGCGGCGCCCGAAATATTGCCCGCCTCGACGACGGCGGTGAAATAGCGGAGCTGCTTGAAATCCATAAAAGTCCTCTAACTATACATAGAAAATATAGATTCCATATTTTTTAGATATTTTTCATATGGCAATAGATATGATACTATAATAAAGAATTCTCGTCAACTGCAGGAGGCAGCATGAAGAAACTGGGTAAATTTTTTAAGGGCTATATCAAGGAAAGCATCGCCGGGCCGTTTTTCAAATTGCTGGAAGCGACCTTCGAGCTGCTGATCCCGCTCATCATGGCGGCAATCATCGACCGCGGCATCCCGAACGGCGACAAGGGCTACATCCTCCGGATGGGACTGGTCATGATCGGCTGCGGCGTCATCGGCTTTGCCTGCACGCTGGCGGCACAGTATTTCTCTGCTAAAGCAGCGGTCGGCTTCTCCTCGAAATTGAAACAAGCTCTGTTCGAGCATATCCAGAGCTTTTCGTTTGCGGAGATCGACCGGGTGGGGACCTCGACGCTCATCACCCGCCTCACGAGCGACATCAACCAGATCCAGTCCGGCCTGAACCTCACGCTGCGCCTGTTTCTGCGCTCGCCGTTCATCGTCTTTGGGGCGATGGTCATGGCCTTTACCATCAATGTGCGCGCGGCGCTCGTTTTTCCCGCATGGAGGCGCTCGCACGGGCAGAGGGCGCCGACCTGGCGAAATTGCCGGCAGAGGCGCGGGAAATGC
>CAKTFI010000062.1 GCA_934555865.1 uncultured Christensenellaceae bacterium
TCTCTCTGGGATTGTATATTCAGCGCTTTTTGAATACATATTACATGCTCTTTACACTGGGCGCGGGAAAACGAGAGGTCGGAAAGCTCTATGCCGGGCAGTGCCTGTTGCTCCTGCTTGCGGGAGCGGTTTTGGGGATTGTATGCGCGCAGGGGATTGCCTGGATCTATGGCGCGGTCTATGGTGTGCAGCTGCAGATTTTTACGCTGCGTAATTTTCTGTGGCCGGCGGTGGCTTTGGCGGCAATGGCGGCCTTTGCAGGACTGGCGTTCCGCCTGTCCATCTGTCCATTGGCGGAGAAGTCTATATCACAGCGCAAACCACAGCGAACAAAAGAGGCATTGCCCGTCTCTCGACGCCTGCTGTTCTCGCTGAGTCAGAGCTCCATACAATCGAATTTCAAACGCCTGATTCCAGTATTGGTGGTGATCCTGTTTTTGGTGAGTGCGATGGGAATTGCGGGGGTGTATAGCGGACAGTTCCAGATGCATCCTACCTATGAATTCGCCTTTTCGGTGAGCGCAAGCGGAAGCTATACTAGCGTGCAGGTATATCCCTTCGGGCTTTCGAATTGGAAGAATAACCTGTTCCCCATTCGGGAGAGTGAGGAAGTGCAAAGCATGCCGGGCGTGCTGCATGTGCAATACCAAAACTATACGGGTGCGTCCATGGTCATTCCGGTGGCGCAAAGCGCCTATTGGGGGCAGTTTACCGCGGAGAATGAGAATGAGGTGTATGGGGAGGAACGGTTTACCGCCGAAGCGGTGGCCGGCGCACCGGTGCAGGGCGTGACGGTGCTGACGAACGAGGAACTCAACTATGCGGTCACAATCTTGACTTCGGAAAATCTGGCGGAATATCAGGCGGCATACCCGGATCTTCCGGTTGAACGGATGCGGGAGCAGGGAGGGGTTGCGCTGATTCTGCCGCCGATCGTGTCGGAAGACCCGACGGTGCCGGACATCTCCTACGACACCTTGCGGGTTGGCGATATGCTGCGGTTCGGCTCTTTGGAATATGGGGAAGCGGTGCGCTTTTCGGACGCCTCCAGGGATCCCAGCCTGCTCACCTATCAGGAGTGGCAATATCCGATCTGTTATATCACGGAAACGCCCAAAGAAACGGATCGTGGCTATCGGCGTGTACAGACGGAGCGGCCGACGGTGCTGATTCTGGAGGAAACCAACGCCAAAACCCCGCTGGTCAAGGGGCGGATCTACCTGCTCGTTGTCACAGTGGGCGACATCTCCGAAACCGATTACGCCGCGCTGGAGGCGAAGGTGACGCAGATCGCGCTCTCCAACCCCGGCTCGGTCGTGCGATCGGCGCGAGAGGAACGCGAACAGAATCAGGAGCTCATGCGCATCGTGAACCTCTCACTTGGGATGATCCTGGGCGTTTTCGGGGTGTTTACGGTCATTGCGATCTATTCGGCACTGTATATGACAATCTTGCAGCGCAAGCGGTCGCTTGCGATCTATCGCGCGCTGGGTCTGCCACGGTGGAAGCTTGCGATGGCGATGCTCTTAGAGCTGCTGTTCTACTGGCTGCTGGCGATCCTGCTGGCGTTTGTGGTGAGCATGATTGCATTCCACGCGATCTGGCACATCACCAACCTGCCATATATGGGTATGCCGATGATGCGGGTGCTGCTTCTGGCATTGTTTGCAGGCCTTCCGCTCAATGGGTTCATTGTGTGGTCGCTGCAGCGAAACATCTATTCGGAAAGCGTCTATGCCGCGATGCGATTTGGAGAGTAAACAAAAATTTCCCGGGAAATTACAAAAATTAGGAGGAGATTGGGGGCAGGCAGCGAATATATTAGGCGAGAGGATAAAACAGAACAGGCTTCAGGACAGATTTGAAGAAAACTATTTGCGGAAGTGAATATCAGGCCTCTGCAAATAGTTTTTTTATAAACAGGCAGGAAGGTTGCCGAGCCATGCTACACATTGCTAAACAGTTTATCTGGTATCGAAAAAAGAACTCTTGTTTGTTGATCCTAGTGGCGGGACTTTGCCTGGCGTTGATGCTCGCCATTGGACCGATGTTTGAGAATGCGCAGGATCAGATTTTTCACGCCTATGCGGACCGATACGGCCGGCATCACGGGGCCGTGTTCTATCTCAACGCGGAAAAGCGCGCCGTCCTCCAGGCGGAAGAGGCGAAGAATCGCCTGGAATATGGACTTTTCTCAAATGGCGGACAATGGACTCTGCAAGCGACGCAGCAGAAAATTACGCTCGGCTGGTTTAGCGAGGAAGCGAAGGAGCTGGGGCGGCTGCAGCTGTTGGAAGGGCGCTTTGCGCAGGCGGACGATGAGATCGTCCTGGAGCGAAATGCGATTCAGTATAAGTGCCCGGCGGGGACGAAGCTTGGAGATACGCTCCTGTTCGCGCAGGGCGATTGCGTCCGGGAATTTACGCTGGTCGGGGTTCTGCGAGACTATGTGGGAAACTGGACGAGCTTTTCGGACGATTCGCTGATCGAAGGGCAGAACGACTTCCCGCGGGGACTGGTCGCAAGCCCCGCGGTCTTGCAGCCTGTCAATGAAGGTGCGCTCCTCTATTTTGAAAAGTATGATATGGTGCGGGATGCGGACCGGATGACCGCCCTAGAAAAGCAATGGGGCGGTGCGGGAACGGCGGGCACCGTTTTGAATACGCAGCTGTATTTCTATGTGGAAAATACGATCATGCGGCCGTTTGCCAGCTTTCGATTGCTCATGATGGCGGTCGTGATGGCCGGCGGGATGGTCATCATGTCGCTGACCTTGGGCCTATATGTCGAACGCTTCCGCGAAAGCTACGCGAAGCTATATGTCCTTGGGGGAAGCGATGCGTTTACGGCACGGATTTATGCGTGGCAGGCTGCGGGGACGATGCTGTTGAGCCTTCTGTTCGGTGTGGCCGGTGCGCAGGTGCTGAGCTGGATCGTAGGGGGCATCAGCGGATGGAGCTTGTCCATCTTTACGACTCGAAATTTCTTTTGGCCGGTGATGGCGCTCTTGGTGCTTGGCATCTTCCTCTGCCTGTCCTATGTGCGACGGATTAAGCCGCTCGCCCGGCAGGCACTTTCGCAGCAGAAGAAGCGCGCGCGGCGCCGGGAAATGCAGGTCGGGCAGAGCCTGACGATCGCGATCTGCCGGGATTTTATCCGTCAGAATTTCCGGAAGGTCGAGTTGGTGCTGCTGGTCGTCGTCTTTCTGGTCGGGGCAATGGGGATCGCCCGGGTGTATAGCGCGCAATTTGAAGTGACTTCGGATTACGAATACGCCTTCACGATGAGCGCGAGCACGGGATATGCGGGGGTTCAGGTATATCCGTTTGAGCTTACCAACTGGAAGGAAAATTTATTTCCCGTTCGGCAGGTCGCGGAACTGGAGGCGTTGCCGGGCGTGCACCGGGTGTTCAAGACGGCGATCACGAATGCATCTATGGTGATCCCGGTGGAGGGAAACCCCTACTGGGGACGCTTTGTCGCGGCAGACAAGTTGGCGCTTTACGGCGGCGTGGGGTATTACGCCACAGCGGTCGCCGGTGCGCCCACTTCTGGGATCACCGTCCTCACAAGCACCTTCAGCAACTATAATGTGGTGGTGCTGTCCGCGGAGAATTTGGCGGCCTATCAGGAAGCATATCCCAATCTTCCCGTCGAAAAAATGCGGCAGGAGGGGTCGGTGGCACTGGTGCTGCCGCCGGTCGTCCTGGAACAAAAGGACGAGATGACGATGGAGGACATTCAGGCGGGCCGCCTTCCGGAGGCGAGAAAAGAGATCCACTACGATACGCTGCAGGTTGGCGGACAGCTGAGGTTTGGGCGCATGGAATACGACAAAGATACGCTTTTTTCGGAGCTTACAACGCGGCCGGACCTATTGCGCTATCGGGAAATGGATTATACAATTGGCTATATCACGGAAACGGTCGCAGGAACGGGAGAACAGACCTACGGCCTGCCGACGGTCTTGATCTTGGAAGAGACGAATGCGGAAAATCCATTGGTCGAAGGCTACTTCGGCCTGAACATCCAGGTGGACGGCACCATCTCTGAAGCGGATTACGCCGCGTTGGAGGCGAAGGTGACGCGGATCGCGCTCTCCAACCCCGGTTCGGTCGTGTATTCGGCAAAAGAAGAGCGCGAACAGAATCAGGAGCTCATGCGCATCGTGAACCTGTCGCTCGGGATGATCCTGGGCGTCTTCGGGGTGTTTGCGGTCATCGCGATCTATTCGGCGCTGTACATGACGATCCTGCAGCGCAAGCGCTCGCTCGCGATCTATCGTGCGCTGGGTCTGCCGCGATGGAATCTTGCGGTGGCGATGCTGTTAGAGCTGCTGTTCTACTGGCTGCTGGCGATCCTGCTGGCGTTTGTGGTGAGCATGATTGCATTCCACGCGATCTGGCACATCACGAATATACCGTATATAGGCGCGCCGATGATGCGGGTGCTGGTTCTGGCATTGTTGGCAGGCCTCCCGCTTAACGGGTTTATCGTGTGGTCGCTGCAGCGAAACATCTATTCGGAAAGTGTGTACGCCGCGATGCGATTTGGAGAGTAAACAAAAATTTCCCGGGAAATTACAAAAAATAGGAGGAGATCGGGGACAGGCAGCGAATATATAGGCAAAAGAGACGAAACGACCATGGGCAAACAGAGCTTCGTGCGCGGGATGTGCCGGCACGACCATGTATGGGTACATGGAACTGGATGTTGTAGGTTAAAAAAGCGAGGGCGACAGAGATGCCGCCCTTCTTTTTAAAAGAATGGGAGGACAGATGTTTCGCGTTGCCTTGCAGTTTGTAAAAAAACATTGGAAATCGTCGCTATTGCTGTTGATCGTATTTTCGTTTTCGATGGCCTTGTTACTTTTGACGCGCCCCCTGTTCGATCGGGCAGAGCAGCAAATTCGCGCAGCATATGAAGCGCGATACGGCGGCCACCATGGGGCGATCCTGCACCTGGATGCGGAAAAGATGCAGAAGTTGCAGGATAGCAAGGCAGATGCCGCGTATTTCCAGACCTATGGGAGCTGGCGACAGGCCGAGACCGGCTGGCAATTGACGCTGGGTTGGTTCAGCGAGCAGGCTGTGGCGATGGGAAATCTGCGCCTTTTGGAGGGGCGCTTTCCGGCGGAACAGGATGAAATCGCGCTGGAACAAAATGCGGTGCTGTTCTGCTGCCCGGAGGGGACTGCGTGCGGAGATGTTGTGACTTTCGAAAAGGATGGGCAAACGCGGGCCTTCCACCTGGTGGGAATTTTGGCGGATTATGTGGGAAACTGGGACGCCGTGTGGGGCGAAACCGTGATCCCCGGGTATAACGACTTCCCAAAAGGACTGCTCATAGAGCAGGGAATGCCGTCGCAAACAGGCGCACTCGTGTATTTTCCGCATGTTCCGGCATTGGAAGCGCTGGATCAGGTGATCGCGCTCTCGCAGGAACTGAACGGCGGGGAGGAGCTGGGCGACGATATCGTGTTGAACCAGAAGCTCTGCTATTTCCCGGAGGAGGGAATCTTCCAATCCTTCCGGCTGTTTCGCGGAATGATCGCGGCCGCGGTGTTTGTCGGGGTCATGCTGAGCAGTCTGCTCATCCTGAAGGTGTATCTGCGCGAAATGCAGCAGAGCTATCGCATGCTGTATCTGCTGGGGAGCGGACAAGTTTTTGTGGGGAAGCTGTATTTCCTGCAATGTCTGGGCGTTTTGGGGATCGCGATCCTTGTGGCGCTGGGCTTGGCGCAGGGGTTCCTTTGGATGCTCGGCGACGGTTCTGTGCTCTATGCTGCAAATCTGCTTTGGCCGGGGGTCACGATCCTGGGCATTGCGGGGCTGATGCTGTTGGCGTTTCGCGTGCAGATCGTGCCGATGGCGACGCAGTCGATTTCGCGCGGGAAGAGAAACAAGAAAACGCGGGGGACGGACGCGGCGAATACCATGGGGATCCTGCTGGACAGCTTTGTGCATGCGAATTTCACGAAGGTGCTGCCGGTGCTCTGCGTGATCGCCGTGCTGGTCGCATCGTTTGGGATCGCCGGTATCTATGCGGATCAATTCCGCGAGGAAGCGGAGGTGCGGCTGCCGGACTTTTCTCTGAATATCAATTACCCGGGCTATATTCGGGCCGCCGGGTACAGCATTCATGCCTATAAGGAAAATGTATTTGATTTGGAAAAGATGCTGGCATTGTACGAGGATCCGGACATTGCCGGTCTGGAGGAGCGTTTTCTCATAGATGCCTCCTGGGTCGTGCCGACGGGCAGGAGCGCATCTTCCCCTTGGTATAGAGCGTTTCTGGGTTCTGACAGAAGCCGCAGCGCAGGTTGCAGCCATTGAAGAACACAA
>CAKTFI010000063.1 GCA_934555865.1 uncultured Christensenellaceae bacterium
TTTTATATCAAATAGAGAACAAAGAATATAAAAATAAAAAGGAATTAAGAATATTAACTAAAGAATTAAAAGCAATAGAACCTGAATTACAAAAAATAATAGAGGAAAATGACATACTACTAAATCTATGATACAATGAGTAGAAAGGAAAAAAATTATGAACAAACCGGGTTGTTCGGAAAGTGCGGTTGTCCGTGCCCGCTGCAAGCGGGCTTTGCCCTGCTGTGCCCTCTCCCGACGGGTCAGGCTTTGCTCGCCTCGCCCGCGGCGGGCTCCACCCCCAGCGCGAGCATGACCTGCATGACCTGCATGAGGTCGGCGACCTCCTCCTGCGAGAGGCTGGATGGCGCGTCGAGCAGCAGGCTGCCCATGCCATAGCTGAGGCTTGCCGCACAACGATCGATCGGCATGCGCGGCTGTGCGCCCTGTTCGACAAGAATACGCAAAATTTGCGCGACATAGGGGCAGAGGTGCGCCAGCACGCGTTCGCGCATTGCCCAGCGTGCCGACATGTGCAGCCCGCCCGCGTATTGCGCACGGAACTGCTGCACCGAGATGCGCATATATTCAAACAAGTGCAGAAGTGCGCCCAGCGGGTCGGCCGCCGCCCCGCGCGTCAGCTCTGCGGCTTCCTCTTCATACGGCGCGAACACCGCCTCCATCACCTCCAAAAACAGCGCCTGCTTGGAGGGATAGTAGTAATAGAATGCGCCGACATCCGCCCCAACGCGGCGCATGATCGTGCGGATGCCCGTCGCGTCATATCCGTTTTCCAAAAAGACCTGCGTCCCGACCTGTAGAATCCTCTGCTTGGTCCCGCCCTCGAACATCTGTTTGCGTGCCATATTCGAACTCGCTCCCTTTTCGGATCTTATACATAAGAAAATGCAGCGCTGACGACAATTTTGCCGCTCAATTCCGACGCATTCGGCAATTTTTTCTGTTTTCGACATTTTCTCCTAGAATTCGCTAAATTTAGTATATTGCTTTTTCCAAGAATATGCAATAGAATTAAACATATCACTTGTTTTTTTAATAAAACGCCGGTTCGGAGGGTTTTTTTATGTCGAATCTCAGCCTTGTAGAACGCTCTTCGGAAATTTTAACCAAATACTATGAAAACGACATTCAACCGTTTCTCGATGCGATGCATCCCGAAATCCTCTGGATCGGTCCGGCGGAAAACCAGATCTTCCGCGGCAAGGCCCGCCTGGAGGCGGCGTTCCGCGCCGAGCAGAACACGCTGCATTTCGAGCTGCACGACCTCGTGATCCTGCCGGTGGAGACGGGCAGCCCGCGCGCAGTGGAGGTGATCCTCCTCTTTCGGGTGGACACCTTTTGGCCGGACGGTACGACCAATCAGGTCAAGCAGCGCATCCAACTCACCTGGGTGCAGGCGGGCGGGCAAATGTATATCCGCGTGTGCCACATCTCCAACGCGATCATCTATGACATGCGCGACGGGATCTACCCGCTCAACTATTCCGACCGGTATCAGACGCAGATCCTGGCCGGGCAGCAGCGCGCGCCGCGCCTCGTCATCAAGGGAGCGCACAAATCCACGCTCTGCCTCAGTTGGGAGGAGATCCTCTATATCGAGACCTTCGAGACGCATTCGCTCATCCACACGATGGACGACACCTATGAGGCATTGCCGAGCCTCCGGCAGATTGAGCAGATGAGCAATGGGTTTTTGATGCGCTGCCACAAGAGCTTTCTGTTCAATCCGCACCATGTGCAGGAGATTGCTCGGTTTTACCTGCGCATGCCGGACGGTTCGCGCCTGCCGATCCCTGAAAAGAAGTACACGGCACTCAAGGCGGCGATCATCCAGTTCCACAGCCAGTAATTTTCCCTTTCAGGGTTTTTTTAGGAGGAAATATGACACAGGATATTCGACAACTCAACCGACTTACGCAACAGTACCCCTACGAACCGGGGAAGGCCGTCCGGCAGCCGCTGGCACACAGCGCGTCGCTGTCGATCTCGCTGTACGCTATCTGGCGGGGAAGCGCCAGCGCGCCGTGCACCGCAGAGGGCGAAGCGCTCGCGATCTGCCTCGAAGGGGCGGCCGAGGCGCAGAGGGAGGTGCAGATGCTCCCACTCTGTGCTGGACAGTGCTTGCCGCTGCCCGCCGGAAGCCGCTTCTCCTTTCGCGGAAAGGAGAATTGCAAGCTGCTGCTCATCGTCGCCGAGTAAGCGCGGCGGCGTACAAATGCAGTCGGGAGCGTTCCTTTGCCCGGCTGTCTTTTGCTGTCGAATCCTCCTGTGCACAAAAAATCCCCGGCCTATACGGCCGGGGATCTTTGCTTTCCTTCCTATTCTAACGGATTTTCCGAGATATTCCCTCTGTCAGGCGCAGCGGCGCCGAAGCCCCAGGGCGCAGAGCGCGCCCAGCAGGAGCAACCCCATGTAGCAGAGAAGCGCACTGCCCTCCCCCGTCGCCGGGACTTCCGGCTTTGCGGGCGGCGTGGGCAATGCCTCCCATGCGGCATAGAGCGTGAATTCCAGGGCGTCCGCCGGGAGCTGCGCCTCCGCCCCCGCGGCGAGCTGCACCTTGTCCCCCGTCGCGGGGTCCAGATAGTACCAGCCCGCAAAGACATGGCCCGCCCGCACGAGGCCGCCCGTGTTTTCCGCCGCCGTAAAGGCTGCGCCCAGCGCATATGCGGTGTCGTCCGTGGGCACAGTGCCCGCGTCCGCGCCGTTCGCATCATAGGTGATGTGCGCGAGCGGTTCCCAGATCGCCGTGAGGCGGATCTCTAAAAGCGCCTCCCCCGCTTCGAGCGAGGCATAGGTCGCATCCCGCGCGACCGGTTGACCCTGATAGCTCCACCCGGCGAAGCGGTACCCCGCGCGCGTCGGGTCGGCCACGCCCGCCAGCACGGCGTCGTGGAGCCCCACGCCCGTGCGCGGCGCGACCTCTGTCCCGCCTGCGGTGTCAAAGGACACCGTGCCCGTGCGTTCCCGCCAGACGGGATAGAGCGTCACCGTGAGGTTTTTGGGCAGGCTGCCCTCCGCCGCATAGCGGAGCTTGCCGCCGTCCTCGAGCGACCAACCGGCGATCACATAGTCCTTGCGCGCAAAGATCTGCCCGGCGGCCGGGCCTTCCTCGTTGCGCGCGCGCGTCACCTGCACCGCCTGCTGCCCCGCGTCCGCGAGGGAGCCCGGTTCATAGGTGACGACCGTGGAGCCGTATACGCTGATGTTCGTCTTGGTGTTGAAGGCCTTGAACTTGGCGTCGCCATAGTATTTGATGCGCAGCTTATAATCCCCGGCGGGCAGGGTCGTCGTGAACCGCAGATACGGTTCCCGCACCGTCAGGCGGATGCGCGGCGTCGCCTGTCCCGCGCCGTTTTCAAACCAGACCTCGGCCTTGCCCGTGATGCCCTTCGCCAAGGTCGCCCGGCCACTGTAGCACAGGCGGATTTCAAAGCTATGCGACCCGGCGTCAAACCCGACATCGCTGACGCGCGGCGCGGGGTCCACCTTTTCGGTCGGCGTGACGCCCTCTGCGACCGCCCACACGGGGTACAGCGTCGCCGAAAGGTTTTGCGGGAAGGACGCGCCCACGGCATAGTCCGCGTCGCCGCCGTCCTCAAACGACCAGCCGGAGAGCGTGTAGTTCTTGCGCGTGAACAATGCGCCCGCGACCGCATATGCCTCGCCCGCCGCAGCGGTCTGCCGCACCGCCTGCTGCCCCTTGTCGGCCAGGAAGCCGGGAGCGTAGGTGATGACGGCGTCCCCCGTCACCCTGACCTGTTCAAGCTCTACATAACAGGGCCGGAAGTTCTCGTCGCCGGAGTATTCCAGGTGATAGAGATACTCCCCCGCCGGGAGGTTGACCGTGAAGGCAAACTTTCCGTCCGCGACCGGCACGGTGTCGGTATGCACCGTCTGCTTTTTCGCATTGGTGACTGTGATCGTCACTTCGCCCGAAGCGTTCGCCGCCCTGCTTGTCGAGCCGCCCACCGAAAAGACGACATGATAGGCATGGTCGACCCCGCTTTGGAGCGAGCCGAGCACCTCGCCGGCGTCCCAGCGCCAGGCCACGAGCGGGCGTGTTTCCTCGCCCTCGGCCAGCGCCGTCATGGGCAGCAGGCAGCACAGCGCCAGCAGGAGCGCCCACAGGCGCACATTCCGTTTTCTCATACATTCCCTCCTATTTCCGGGGGTGTGTTCCCCGCTTGTTCCGCTCCGTCGAGCGTAAAGTCGAATTTCATGGCCAGGCGGGCGAACAGCCGCTGCATGACCTCCATCGCCAGCGCGCGCATATCCATCGCGGCGATGTGCGCCTGCGCCCGCGCCTGTTCCGCCGCCGGGACGCCGTATGCGCCGAGACTCAATTGCAGAAAGCGCGCCAGCTTGCGTTCCAGCGGGAAATAGATGGTGCAGGGCTGCGCCATGTACCCGCGCATGATGCCGGCCGAGCCGAGCTCCATTTCATAGAAATCGCTGAGCCGTGCGCCCGGGTGATAGGGCGCGAAGATGCGCGAGAGCTCCTCCGCCGTATAGGTGTGGATGCGTTCCAGCGCCGCCGAGCTGGTATATGCCTCGAGGTAGATGTCGCGCAGGTTTTCGTCCAGCTCGGTCAAGGTGAGCTGCAGGCAGGTCTCGACCGCATAGACGAGGATGGGGTCCTCCTCCCGCCGTTCCGCCCCGCGCGCCGCCGCGAACTGCCCGGCGAACATGGCATCGATGAGTTCGCCGAGCACGCCCTCCTTGGCGCGGAACAGGTTTTGAAAGGTGCTGGCCGAGACCTCCGCCGCGCGCAGGATCTCCGCCACCGTCGTTTTGTGGTATCCCTTTTGCAAAAACAGCCGGACACAGGCGCGCAGGATGCGCTGCCGTGCCTGCTCACTCGCCTGTGTGTGCGCCATGAGCCCTCCTTTGCGGAAACATTGGTATATATACCAAGTATAGCACACTTTTCCAAAATTGCCAGCCCCACAGGCAAAAAAGTGTAAAAAAAAGACGCCGCGGCCAAGGGCGCACGGCGAGGGGGCGGAAGTCCGCAGGATATGCATGATAACGGATAACAGCCGGGACAGAGAAACCTCCCCGCAAAGCCCCGGCAAGGGCGAAGGACGGCAGGCGGCACAGCGGGAACACAAAGCGCCCGCGGCAGGCGGCAGAGAGGCCACGCAAGGCGGCAGGACTCGGAGCATCGGCTGCCATCCGGGCAGCAAATGTGGGCGGCAGAACCGTCACGCCCCGAAGCAGAGGGTTTCCCAAAGCACACTAGCCGCGTGCTGGGCGGCGGCCTTCCGGGCGAGGTGCGGGGGATGCGCGCATTGCTCTTGCCGGATCCACCTTGCAGAGTGGAGAAAAATCTGGTAAAATGATTGAAATTTTTATACAAAGAGGCATTATTCTATGATGTTTAATTTTCAAAAGTTACTTTCTGCCCGGTATGCCCCGGAGGCGGGCGGGCAGACAACGCCCCTGCCGTCGGAGGACGCCGCGAACAAAGTGCCTGCCCCCGGCCGGGTGCACATCCTCGCGGATTCGACGGCCGACCTGCCGGACGGCGTGGCCGCGCAGGTGCGCGTCATCCCCCTGAGCGTGCGCTTTGGGGAGGAGGAATTCCTGGACGGCATAGACATTGATCACCGCCGGTTTTACGAAAAGCTCGTGGAGAGTGATGTGCTGCCCACGACCAGTCAGGCGACGCCGGGCGACTTTGCCGCCCCCTTTCAGGCGGTGCGCGACGCCGGGGCGGAGGGAGTGGTGATCACGCTGGCCTCCGGCCTGTCTGGCACCTATGAGAGCGCATGCCTGGCGGCGCGGGACTTTCCGGAGATTTTTGTGGTCGACAGCGGCACGGCGGCAGTGGGCGGCGGCATCCTCGTGGAGCGCGCTCTCTCGCTGGCCCGCGCGGGGCTGTCCGGCCGGGAGATTGCCCAGCAGCTGGAGGCGGAAAAGCGGGACATCCGCATCGTCGCGCTGGTGGACACGCTGGAATACCTGCGGCGGGGTGGACGCATTTCCAAGACGGCGGCGCTCGCCGGGGGGCTTTTGAACATCAAGCCGGTGCTCTCCCTGCGCGACGGAAAGATCGAGATCCTAGGCAGGGCGCGCGGTTCCCGGCAGGGCAACAACCTGCTGTGCCAGGAAATCGCGCGGGCAGGCGGTGTGGACTTTTCGCGCCCCGTGCTGCTCGGCTACACCGGACTTTCAGACGCGCTTTTGCAAAAATACATTGCCGACAGCCGGGCGCTCTTTTTGGGGCACGAGGCGGCCATCCGGCAGACGAGCATCGGCAGCGTCGTCGGCACGCACGCAGGCCCGGGC
>CAKTFI010000064.1 GCA_934555865.1 uncultured Christensenellaceae bacterium
ATCTCCGCCATGGTCGCTTTTATGTCTTCGATGATCATAGAGTCCACTTTGGAGAGAGGGAGTCTTATCATGGAGATATTTTCGAGATTTATAAGTATTTCAGCTCCATTTTCATCTTCAAAGGTCATCGTATTTTCCATAAAGAGTTCCCCTGTCTCGTAAATAGATCGAATCGAAGGAATAAAACTGTCATTATCGCCGCGAAAAATACAATGCTCCATCGTCCTTCCGCTGCGAAACATGACTGTCATGCTGTATAGCTGACTTGCAAAAACCTCCGGATCGAGTTTTTGTTGCGCAACAAGTTCATCGATAGCGCTTACCAGCGATTCTGAAAGATCATATGCGGCCGGTGTATCATTTGAATTCTTGTAGTCCATATAGTCGTCGAATGCTTCGTAAATAACAGCAGGGATCTCTCCGCAGCTCACAGTATAGTCCCAGTCCATATCGACAGGTTGGTCACAGGCATCATCCAACAAGACGAGTTCTTCAATATTTCCGAAGTTTATGAGCAATAGGGAATTGTCCATGCATGGAACGGCAAGATAGTCCCTCCTGTCAGTGCAAGAAAGCAGATTTCTTGTATACATTGTAATTGGGAACCACAAAAATTTTGGCTGCCCTTTGACAAGAAGTCCTAAGTGTCCCCCAAAACCACTGGGCGAAGGCGCCGTTGCCGAATCGCTTTTGACAAAATCATCTACACAGGAAACCTGCGTTGGAAAATAGCGATCGCCAAGTATGTCGCTTACACCAACGGCAAGACAAAAAGCAATGTCTCTGAGATCTGCCAGTGGGATGCTCTCGCCGGCTTCCACTTTTTTGAGTGTTTCTACGGAGATGCCACTCATTTGACTTAAACGCCCCAAATCGATATCAAAAGCTTTGCGCAGTTGTTTTTGATTGGCGTATGGGTGGGCAATCCCTCCCATGAACTCATTTGGCGTGAGCTCGAGAAGGGCGAGCAGTTTTAGAAGATGCTTTTCAAAATTTGTTTTGTTTGTCACTTCTCCTTTGAGAAGTTTGTCCAAAGTGGGACGAGAGATGCCTGCTTTGGCACAGATCTTACTCTTGGTGCAATTGCGCGCTTCAATCAGTTGTTCGAGCTTACGACCGACTACGCTTCTGTATGCGAATAAATCATAGATGGTATACATACGCTGCGCCTCCTTGCTATATAGTGTATAACAGAAAAGAAGATTTGTAAATAATTAATTTATATATTTACAAATAATTTTTTACTAAACGAAAAAGCGATACTCTTGGGGAAGAAAGGAAATAACCGGAATGCCCAATAGAGAATTTGTTTTTTCATAAATCCAGGGTTTTGCTTGCAGCGCTTCTGCGCCTGGCATAAGGGGTTTGTGCGCCGAATGGTAGGTAGCATTTGACAGCTGTATTGGCTCCGGTACTATCGGACTTGGGCTTAGTTGCCTACGAAGTTCTTGCCTAGAGCACCCCCTCTTCTCTATTGAAAACGAAACTACCTATGCTATAATGAATTTGACGATATAGCACGATCTGGCATAGCTGAGATCAGCTGCGCGGGACGAAGAAAACCGCGCCGCGGGGAAGCATGGAAGCAAAACACCCCGGGGAAAACGGATGCAGTGTGGGGTAGATTGCCTTTCGGTTAGCATATGCTAATCGCAAAAAACAGGAACACCCGTGCAAAAGGAGGATGGATGGACGACTTTTTTCGGTGCTATCGGTGCGATTGTTGGCCTGGCATATTGGGTGCATTGCTGATGCTGGCGGGGGATCTGTGCCTGAGTGTCATCCCGGCCAACCCGGGGGACAGCGGCTTGTTTGCGCGGGAGGCGTACCTGAACGGCTCCTATCCGGCCTGGCGGCTGTCGCTGCTGCTGTGCACAGGGCTTGTGGGCATGGTGCTCGGCTGCTTTACGGTGCGGGCTTCCTATACGCAGGTCGGGCCGCAGTATAAAGCGCTGCGGCGGATGATTCTGCTGGGCGGCGGCGTCTATTTGACCTCTGCCGGTGTGCTGCACTTTGGGATCGGCAGCCTGGCCCTGTGGACGAGCACACTCGGGCCGATCCTTGGGTGAACTGATAGAGAGCCACTATGCCGCCCTGCTGCAGGCGCGTGGATCCCCTATGCGGGCATGTTCCTGCTTGCGCTGAGCACCGCCGCTGTCGTGCTCGGCGGGAAGACCGTGTTGCTGCGGTGGATGTTCGTATTCCACTTGCTGGTCTGGCAGGTCGTTTTCGTGTCGATCCCGGATGTTCGGCAGCTGTGCGGCGCGGTGGCCTCGATCTGGGATTTTGTCTTGAGCCAGGCCTCCGGCAACGCGGCGCTGATGATCTGGATGGCGGCCAATGCGGTTTTGGCTGGGCAGCTCCGGGCGCGCGGAACTGCCCGGCAATAAGAACTGAAATCCCGCGGGCGGCCGCGCAGCGAGATAGAGAAAATACGGCTTTGGAATTTAGAACAGATGTAGGAAAAGTGAGGTGCCCTGCGTCACCTCCAACCAGTCCAAGCTGTAGAAAATTAGGTACCGATCCACAGTGCTTTAAATTGCAATGAAGTATTCAATAAAACTCAAAAACGCAAGGGATTGGGAGAAAGGGGAGCAATCCATTATTCTCAAAAGAGGATCATTGGATTATACGAAAAAATATGTTTTGGGACAGGGTCGCCTGGGTTTATGACATTTTTGCCAACGGGATCAACAAGAAGGCAAACCGCAAATTGTGCGCCGTGGTGGAGGGGCTGATCGGCCCCGCGGACGAGGTGCTGGAATGCGCCTGCGGCACCGGGCTATTGAGCGGCGTGATCGCCGGGAAGTGCAGGCGGCTCGTCGCGACGGATTTTTCCCGAAATATGCTGAAGCGCGCCGAAAAGAAGTGCCGCCAATACGGCAATGTGACCTTCGAGGAGGGCGACATTTTGCAGCTCCGCTATCCGGACGCGCGCTTTGATGTGGTCGTCGCGGCGAATGTGCTGCATCTATTGGAGGATCCCTACCGCGCGCTTTCCGAGCTGGACAGGGTCTGCAAGCCGGGTGGGCGGATCGTGGTCCCGACCTATCTGAACCGGACGGAGGCGGGCGGGACGAATCGCGTGTCCGGCGCTATCGGCAAGGCCGGGGCGGATTTCAAGCGGGAATTCACGATGGATTCCTACCGGGAATTCTTTACGCAGGCCGGGTATGCGGGGGCGCGCTATACCTTGTGCCTGGGCAGGATCCCCTGTGCGGTGGCGGTTCTCCCCAAGAAGGTGTAATGCGGCGAATCTGCCCCGCCCGCTGCATCTGGGAAAGCACCGCGGACAGCGCGCTGTGCTCTAACCCGAGGCAGTCGGCCATTTCCTGCCGGTTGAGCGAGATGCGAAATTCGCTGCTCCCGGCAAGGAGGGCCTGCGAGGAGAGATAGGATATCTCCTTTTGCCGCGTGGTCTTGCCGGACAGGGCTGCAGCAGGGATAGGTTTTCCTGTACAAGGATGCGGATCACGGCGGGATACCCGAAAACAGGGGCATAAGGAGAATTGAACTATGCAGCCTTTGAACAAGAATATGGAACGGGAAACGCCGCTGCACATTGCGGAGGAGGTGGCGTATCAACCGGGACAGATCGTGAGCAAAATGCTGCCGCAGAACGACCATCACAGTCTGACGCTGTTCGCCATGCCGGCCAGAAAGCCGCACGCCGTCTTCGCCGAAGAGGCGATGAAGATGCTGCTCATCGTGGTGTTCCCCGAGGAATGACCTTGGCACAAGGCAGGAGGAAGAGGAAGGGAAAATGGGAGAGGGAAATGCAGATCTTCGCTTTTTGGAAGCCTATCGCCGCGTAGAGATCTTTCTGCGCGCTGTGTATGGCGGAAAGGGCGGAGAAGGTGTGGAGCGGTATCTGGAACAGCTGCGGACGAGCGATATGCCAACGGCGCGGGGAAGTGCGTATGAGAGCCTAAGGCATTGGCGACACCTGCGCAATGAATTTGTGCATGAACGGTCGGGGATTTGCACGGAAGAAGATGTTGCGGCGATGGATGAATTCTATGCCCAGCTGCTTTGCGCGGAGGATCCTCTGACGGGAGCGGCAGGGCTTACCCTTCAAATGGCGCAGCGTGCTGCAAAAAATCCGCCGCCTGTCATGCGGCAGCCCACGCCGTCGGCAGCGGTAACGGGCGCACCGCCGCATGGTGAAGAGGCGTACCAAACGACGCCATCTGCGGCAGCGCCTCTACAGACGGACGGCATACCGCCGTATGAAACGGGCGCGCAGTCAAGGTCACCTCACTCCATGGCGCGCCGGGAAAAGCGGCAAGGTACCTGGCAATATGCGGCCTGGGTGCTGGTTTTCCGCCTCCTTGCGGCGCTGGGCGGCGCGCTATTGCTGTACGCCGTCGGGTATTTTCTCACGCGCTGACCCCACATCGTTTCGATTTTCCCCACAAAAAAAGCAGGCAGATGCCTGCTTTTTGCTTTCCATGAATTTGCCGGAAACCGGGCTTATTCGCCGTAGGAGCTGCGCAGAAACTCGATGCCCCAGGCGACGCTGCTGCCGCCGAGGCAGAGCAGGTATCCGCCGATGAGGATGCCCGCCGCCTTGAGCGAAAAGCCGGGCGAGAAGAACATCCCGATGCCCATCGCGATGCCTAGGCAGTCCAGCAAGAGCGTGAGCACATAGGTGACGCGCCCCGCATACAGCCGCACGAGGAACAGCCGCGAGAGCTGCGAAATGCAGTGCGCGAGGAACCAGATGGGGAAGAGCAGCGCCAGGATCCACTTGCCGGCGTCGGGATATACGAGCAGCATCACGCCGGACATGACGCTCAGGATGCCGGACAGCAGCGAAAGCGTCGGTGCAAAGCCGGTGTGCGTCTCCAGCCGGATGCAGAACAGGATGTCAACCACACCGGTGATGAGCGCGGCGGCTCCATAGAGGAACATCGCGCCCCGCAGCATGGAGTCCGGATAGAGCAGAGTAAAAGTGCCAAGCAGCAGGAGCGCCAGTCCGGAAAGCAGGCAGCTCCATCCGATCGTTGTGCGTCGTTTCATTGCCGGTCGCCTCCCGCCTGCAAAATGCGCATGAATTCCTCGCCCGTGATGGTCTCCTTCTCATAGAGGTAGCTGGCGAGCGCGTCCAGGTCCGCGCGGTGCGCCTCGAGGATGGAGACGGCCTTCTCATACTGCGCGCGGATGATCTCGATGACCTTTTCGTCGATCTCGCGCTGCGTGCTGGGGGAACAGAGCAGCGAGGCGTCGCCGCCCAGGTATTGGTTGTTCGTGACCTCCAGCGCCGTCATGCCGAACGCGTCGCTCATGCCGTATTGTGTGATCATGGCGCGGGCCAGGCGCGTGGCTTGCTCGATGTCGTTGCTGGCGCCGGTCGTGATCTCGGAAAAGACGACCTGCTCCGCCGCACGGCCGCCGGTATAGGTGGCGATCTTGTTCAAGATCTCTTGCTTGGTCATGAGGTACTTGTCGCCCTCCTCCACCTGCATGGTGTAGCCGAGCGCGCCGGAGGTGCGGGGGATGATCGTGATCTTCTGCACCGGGGCGGAATGGCTTTGCAGGGCGGCGACCAGGGCGTGGCCGATCTCGTGATAGGCGACGACGTGCTTTTCGTGGTCGGACAGCACGGCGTTCTTCTTCTGATAGCCTGCAATGACGACCTCGATGCTTTCCTCCAGGTCGGCCTCGTTCACGACGATGCGCCCGTTGCGCACCGCGCGCAGGGCGGCTTCGTTCACGATGTTGGCGAGCTCCGCGCCCGATGCGCCGGAGGCCATGCGGGCAATGGTGTGGAAGTCCACATCGTCCGCCGTCTTGATCTTTTTGGCGTGCACCTTTAAGATGGCTTCGCGGCCCGCCAGGTCGGGCAGCTCCACCGGCACACGGCGGTCAAAGCGGCCGGGGCGGGTGAGCGCCGGGTCGAGCGATTCCGGCCGGTTGGTGGCGGCCAGGATGATGACGCCGTTGTTGCCCTCAAAGCCGTCCATCTCGGTCAGCAGCTGGTTCAGGGTCTGCTCACGTTCATCGTTTCCGCCGTACTGGCCGCTGTTGCGCTTCTGGCCAATGGCATCGATCTCATCAATGAATACGATACAGGGGGCCTTTTCCTTGGCCTGCTT
This sequence comes from uncultured Christensenellaceae bacterium, assembly GCA_934555865.1. Lineage (GTDB taxonomy): Bacteria > Bacillota > Clostridia > Christensenellales > Christensenellaceae > QANA01. The sequence continues at coordinate 6,099 of CAKTFI010000064.1, forward strand.
GAACAGGTCGCGCACCTTGGAGGCACCCATGCCCACGAACATCTCCACGAACTCCGAGCCGGAGAT
>CAKTFI010000065.1 GCA_934555865.1 uncultured Christensenellaceae bacterium
GTCTTACCATGGTCTACGTGACCAATCGTGCCGACATTGACATGCGGCTTCGTTCTGCTAAATACTTGCTTTGCCATGTTTGCCTCCTAAAAAAATCTGGCTCCGCAGGAAACTCTGCGGATATAATTGCATGCCGGCGGCTGCTTTGCACTGGCAAATACCATTGCCGCATACCAGGTGGAGCGAGTGATGGGAATCGAACCCACGTTACCAGCTTGGGAAGCTGGAGCTCTACCATTAAACTACACTCGCATGGCCAAGCATGCAATACTAATTTTATAGTTCCCTTGCCCTTTTGTCAATAGATTCTGTAAAAAATCCAATCAAAAATGCATTTTCCCCGGGCGGCGCGGCTCAGCCCTGCGCGCCGTCCCCGGTATTGCCGCCGGCGCCGTCGGCCGCGCCGTCCGCCGTGGTGCCGCCTTCTGCGGCGTCCGTGCCGTCTGCGGGCGTATCCGTCGTGTCCGCGGGCGGGGCCTCCGGTCCCACGACCTGCTCGCCGGGCAGCGCGTCATAGGTCACTTCCTCCAGGTACAGGCGTTCGCCCACCTGTTCGCCCGTCTCCATGTCCTTGCGCACCTTCCACAGGTCGACCTTGACCTGGTTTTTGCGCGGCTTGACCCAGGCGCTGTAGCCCGGCTCCTGCGACTCGTCCACCCGCACGACGGCCGCCTTGGTCGGCTCAGCGTCCACAAACTTGTTCGCCGTGATCTCGACGGTATAGCCGAGCGGCGCGCCATAGACCTCCACGCTCAGCGTCTTTTCCTTGCTGCCGTCCGCGTTGACGAGGATGTAGATCGGCTTGTCATAGGGGTTTGTAAACACCAGATCGATGTTTTCCGCCGCGCAGAGGCGCGCGTCCAGCCCCGGGGCGATGTAGTCGGGCGCCCAGGCGTGGTGCGCGTGCGTATCGACCTGCACCTCGGCCTGCAAAAGCGCGGCGTACAGCGTCGAGGCCACCTGCGAAGCGCCGCCGCCCACTTCCTCGGTCAGGTCGTCCGCGCCGATGACCTCCGCCGTCTGCCAGCCCTCTTCCTCGGTCATGTCTCCCAATACCGCGAGCAGCGAGACGCTCTCCCCGGGGCCTACCTGCAGACCGGCCAAAAGCCCGCCCGCCTTCCAGGCGTTTGCGAGCTGCGCCGCGCTGGCCTGTGAAAGGCTGGTCGTGTATTCGCCGATCTTCTGGCAATCGGTCATCACCGAATCCGCGTCCGAGGAGCCCGGCTGCGTCTCTTCCCACTTGGCCACGATCGTCCGGCCCGTCGCGTCCTGCTCCACCGCGTCCACGATCGCGTCGATGAGGTCGCGGATGTCCACCGCGCGCCCCACGACGGCGTCCGCCGCGTAGATCTTGCTCTGCACCTGATAGGTCGCCGCCGTTTTCGCGACATCCACGATCGTCTGCGCGTCCTGCACCGTGCTGTTGAAGGTCGTGCTCATCTCCTTGATCGTGCTTTCGAGCACGCTCCGGTCCAGCAGCACATCCAGTTCGAAATCGACGCCGTTCTTGCGCGCCGCGTGCTTCGCCCGCAGGTCGGAAAGCAGGCTGCCGTCCCGGCCGTAGAGCATTGCCTGTTCCATCACGGCCTCATAGTCGATGAGCGTGCCGAGCTGCGACCCGCTCAGGCGGTAGACGATGTCCCCCACGCGAAAGCGGACGACCGTCCGCTTCAAGAGCTTGCGCGCCCGCGCGAGGACCTCCTCCTTGGCCTCCGCCATGGTCTTACCCGAGACATCCACGCCGCCGATGCGGACGCCCTCCACAAAGGTGCCCGTTTCCAAAAGCGCCTCGCGCTTGGCGTGGCTCATCCCCCAATTGACGATAAATACAAAGAAAAAAACGAGAGCCAGCGCAAGCGCCGCGCCCAGGCTGATCTGTACCCATTTTGTATGCAGGATCCGCTGTATTCCCTTCATGCTGTCCTTCCTCCGGCGATGCGCCGTTTTGCAAAAAGCCCTTTGCGCCGCGGGAAATCCCGCGCCGCTCCTGTGGGTATTGTACTGGGTTTTGAAAAAAAAGGCAAGTCCGGCTTGCGAAGAGGCGGGGCTTTCCGATATAATTTAAGTATTCCTCATAAATTTCTCACAAAAATTTCAAGAAAGGATGTTGGTATGCGTATTTGGGTCACGCTGCACAAAGGCCATAAAATCATTGCCCGCGCGGACGCCAGCAGCACAAAAACCGATCCCGCGCTCGCGCTCATGGATTGCCTGGAGCAGGTCTATAAGCGCCTGGATCTGGCCGAGCCCGTCTGGGTTAGCAAGCACGCGCGCGATCTTTCTCAATTTGGGCGGACGAAGTTTTTGCCCTCGGATTTTATGGAGCCGGTCAAATTCGACTGGATGGAGGTCGAATATATCACGGAAAATCCGTGACGCGCGTTTAATTTGCACATTTGTGAGCAAACTACGCTCCGAAAGGAGTTGATTGTTTGAATATTACTGCGCTGATTCTTGTGATTATCGGAGCGCTCAACTGGCTGCTCGTGGGGCTTTTCCAGTTTGATGTCGTCGCGGCCATCTTCGGCGGGCAAGCCGCCCTCGTAAGCCGCATCATCTATACGCTGGTCGGCCTGGCAGGGCTTTGGAGCCTTTCCTTTTTCGGGAAGCTGTCCGAGCATTCCGAGGACTGAGAAAAAAGGGTGCAGCGCATTCTGCATCCTTTTTTCCTATTATTATTAGGAGGTACTTTCATGCAGCAAGCAACACAAAGCGAACTCTTTCCGCAGCTGGAAAAACAGCTTTCCAAGAAGGGGTGTTTCCTCGTGGTCGGGGACCAATCTTCCCCGAACTTCATGACCATCGGCTGGGCCACGGCCGGCCGGATGTGGGGCAAACCCGTCATGATGGTCGCCGTGCGCCTGTCCCGCTATTCGCACGAAAAGCTGGATGCGCTCAAGGAATTCACCGTCTGCATCCCGCGCGACGGCGAATGCGCCAAGGAATTGGCCTTTGCCGGCGTGAAGTCCGGGCGGGATTTTGATAAGGCAGAGGAACTCGGGGTTTCCTATCTGCCCGCGGAAGAGGTGCGCGTGCCCCTGCTCGACCGCTGCGCCGCGGCGTATGAATGCCGCGTGATCTATGAGACCGAGATGCACGAGGCGCACCTCGACCCTGAAATCGTCCGGCGCTGCTACCGCGAGGGGGATTACCACACGCTGTATTTCGGCGAGATCCTCGCCTGCCACACCTTTTGACGGGGATGTCTGCCAAACTCCCCTCCCTCCGCCCGCTGGACGCGCAGGACGAGGCTGTCCTCGCCGCCGCCCAGGCGGCCATCCGCCGCGGATATGACGGTATCCGCTTCCATCACACCGTGGGCGCTGCCGTGCTGTGCCAAAGCGGCGCGATCTACGCCGGTGTCAATGTGTACACGCTGCACGGCGCCTGCGCTGAACAGGTGGCGATCGGCATGGCCGCCGCGGCCGGAGAGACCGAATTTTTGCGCATTGTGGCCGTGCGCGGCGCGCGGGGGGAGGAGATCCTCCCGCCCTGCGGCAATTGCCGGCAGATGCTTTCGGAATACGCCCCGGACTGCGAAGTGATCCTCCCGGGCGGGAAGCTCCCCGCATGGGAGCTCCTGCCCTTCGCCTATGTCCGCCCCGAGTGACAGAAACCTTCCTCAAAAGCTCTGCGGGCGCGATGCTCCAGCCGAGTGCTAAGGATATTTCTTGGTCTTGCGGCAGATGCGACAGAACACAAGGATGTTTATCCTACCATATTATAAAAATAGAAAGAAAAATCCTCTGCGAAAAATCTTCGCAGAGGATTTTTGGCTTTTGTGATATGGTTCCGGGCAAGACGCCTCTCGTGGGAAAACCGGTTCCGATTTGCCGACAGCGCGCGGCATAAAACACACGCGGAATGCGGGATATGGGCGCACTTTCCATGCATGCGAGCCCGCCGGGCAGTGACCGCTGCACGCGAAGTTGACCGTGGTCGTCGCCGCACCCTCTTCCATTTACACACGGATCGCCCATCCAAGAAAGCTCCCAGACCCACAGCCCCATTGCCGGGCGATTGGGGACAGGGTCAAACTTTCTTTTCACCAAACGGGCACGCCCCGCCGCCGGGCATCCACCGGCATTTCCTGCTATCCGTCACTGCGCGTCCCACACCTCGGCAATGCATGCGTCCAGCAGGCCGGGCAGCCAGTCGGGCAGGTTGCTGAAGGAATACCCAAGCGATTCTGCCTTGGTCGTGTCGATGCTGTAGGCGGTTTCCCCGTTATACGGTGCCGGATCGCCGTCCGCGCGCAGAATCGCCTGCTTGCCCGTCTTTTGCTCGACATAGGCGAGGATGTCCGCCACCGAGGCCGTCCCGTGCGCACTCCCGTTGATTGGCCCCACAAAGGGCTGCTCCGCCAAAAACGCCAAAAAGTCACCCGCCTCGTCTGAACGGATGAAGCCCAGCGGTTCGTCCAGGTTGTCGATATACATCGCCCGGCCCTCCATCGCGTGCTGCACATAGAAAAGCATCCGCTTGGAATAGTCGTCCACACCTATGACGAACGGATAGCGCACCATCACGCTGGGTGTGTCCGCATACTTCTGCACGAGCACGGCCTCCGCCTGCCGCTTGGTCTCGCCATAGTCGAAATCGCCCCGCGAGCACCACCGCAGCGCCGCCGCAGCGGGATCGAAGTCCTCCTCCGGCGTCTGCATGCGCTTTTTGGGGTACACCGAGGTCGTGGACATCTGGATATACCGGCCGCAGGTCACATTATCCAAAATGGGCGGAATGTCGTTGGAGCCATAGGCGATCTTGTCGATGATCACATCGAAATGCCGTCCGCCGATCGCCCGCCGCACGCTTTCCGCGTCCGCACGGTCCAGCTTCACCCGCTGCACCCGGTCGCCAAAGGGATCCGCCGCGTTTCCGCGCGTCGCGACCGTGACCGCATGTCCCTTTTGAAGCAGCGCTTCGATCGTATATTTGCCAAAATAGCGCGTCCCGCCAACTACCAAAATCTGCATCTTTCTTTCCTCTCTTGCTTGCGCATCTGCCTCACAGCGCCGCATAGCGCTGCTTTAGCATGTCCAGTTCCTCTGCCTTAGTGCAGGCATACCAGTGCCCGGGGATGTACCAGGCGAAATCCGTCTCCTCCAGCCAGGCGATGAAGCGCTCCAGCCGCCGCTTGTCATAGGTCCCGTCGCCGTCGTAGAAGTCCTCGCCGTCGGCATCGCCGCCAAAGAGGACGCCCTCCTCCGGCACGAGGACGAGCAGGCCGTCGCGGCTGTGCGGCGTGTCCATCGGGATCAGGCGGCAGTGCAGCCCGCCGAGGTCCAGCACCTTTTCCCCCGCAATGGTCAGATCGGGGCGCTTGACACGGATCTCGGACAGATCCGGGTATTCAAGGCGGATCCTTTCATCGCAGAACGGGATCTCCTCCCCGCTCTCCAGCCGCGCCGCCATGGCCTCGGGCGTCCATGCCCAGCGGCGCACGCGGTCGAGCACCGCCGCCGTCTCCTGCGAGGCGACAGTCTTTGCGTGCACGGCGCACATGCCAAAGGTATGGTCCCAGTGCCAATGCGTGATCGCGGCATAGGCCGGCGGCATGGCCGCGAATTTCGAGAGCTGCTGCCGGTATTCCCGCACATGCCGCGGCGAATTGCCCGCATCGATCATGATCGCCTGCCGCTTGCCGCAGACATACCCGAGGTTCGGGCGGTCCGTCGCCTCCGAAAACGCGAGGTAGCCCACCCGCGGCGTCTGCCAGATCCATTCCGCTTGCGGCATTCTCCTCTTCCTCCCCTCTGCCGCGCATTTTCCGCGCGGGCCGATTGAAAATATTTTATCACACTTTTGGCAAAACGACTTGAATTTTACAAAAATATCTGCTAGAATTTCTATACATTCTCTATGGAGAGTTGTCCGAGTGGTCGAAGGTGCAGCACTCGAAATGCTGTGTTCCCAAAAGGAACCTAGGGTTCGAATCCCT
>CAKTFI010000066.1 GCA_934555865.1 uncultured Christensenellaceae bacterium
CCCCTTTGCCCGCCACCTGCGTCTTTAGGGTATATTCCGCCGCGCCCAGCTTGTCCGCCAAGGCGCCGTATTGCCAATTGTCAATCATCTCGCGCGGATGCTCCACGCGCACGCCCATCGCAAAGGGCTTGGGCTGCATGTACACCCCCGCCTCCGCCAGCGCGGAAAAGGTGTCCCGTGCACTGTGGCCGATCGCTAAAATGCATGCCCCGCAGTCTATGCGGTGTTGCTGCCCCTGTCGTACATATTCCACCGCGACAAGCCGCCCGTCCCGGTGCAGCAGCTTCTCCAGCCGCGCCTCAAACAAGATCTCCCCGCCGCTTTTCCGGATCTCCTCGCGCATGGAGGCGATGATGCGGCGGATGCCGTCGGTACCCAGATGCGGCTTGGCGAGATAGGCGATCTCCTCGGGCGCGCCGTGGCGGATGAAGATCTCCGTCACCTTCGCCGCAAACGGGTCCTTGTTGCGCGCCGTCAGCTTGCCGTCCGAAAACGCCCCGGCCCCGCCCTCGCCAAAGCAGGCGTTGCTTTCCGGGTCGAGCACCCCCTCGGCCTGCAGGCGGGCAAAGTCCGCCGCGCGCGCCTCGATCGGCTTGCCGCGCTCCAACAGCAGCGGGCGATACCCCCGCTTGGCCAGCCGGTAGGCAGCAAACAGGCCGCACGGCCCTGCCCCCACCACCAGGATGCGGCCGGCAAGCGGCTTTTCGCCCTCGTTCGGCTCCGGGATGATGGGTGCCTCATAGGGAGCCGCGCCCCGCTTCTGCATCCAATGTGCCGCCGCGTCCGCCTGTACCCAGAGCGAATATTTATACGCCAGGCTATCCTTCTTTCGGGCGTCGAGCGACTTTCGCACGATCCCCCAGTCCTGCACCTCCTCCGGTGCGATGCCGAGCTTCCGCGCCACCGCCCGGGGGAGCGTCGTCTCCGGCGTCCCTACCGGAAGCCGCACCTCGTGTATCAGCCATTTTTTCATGTCATCACCTATAAAAAGGCCACTTTTGACGCGTCAAAAGCGGCCTTTTCCCTTCTGTTCCGTTTATTCGATCACGACTGTCACGCTCGGGTTTTCAATCTCGATGTTTGAGGAATCGATCCCTGCCAGGCCCTCAATCTTGACCGGCAACAGGTATGTCCCTGAGGACAGCCCCGCCAGGTCGATATACACCTGCAAATCCTTGCGCGTGAGGTTGGTCATCGCCGAGATTCCTCCCGTGACTGTAATATCCGTATGCCGCACGGAAAAGGAGATCTTGCGGCCAGCGTCCGCATTCACCGCCTGGATCGCCACATTCTCAAACCGCTTTTCCATCGTCTTTTCGCTGATCTGCGCATAGATAGAGATCGTGCTGCCCGAGAGGAACTTCACACCCTCGATTGGCTGCAGCTCTGCACTCAAGAGCTTGCTTTGGTCCGCATTTTCCGCGGAGACGGCCTTGATCGAGAGCGACTCGATCCCGCTTAATACCGATTCCTCACCCACAAGCTCCACCGTGCCGGGCGTCATGGTCACATTGACCACTTCATAGCCTTCTTTGACATCGCGGATGCTCTGCTTAATCCACGCCTCGTCCAGCTCGATGGACTTGGTGTGCAGGATGTCCAGCTGCACGATCACCGACGGGATCTGCCCGTTCAGGGAGTCCAGTGTGACCGTATTGCCGTCCAGGTCCAACAGCCGCACCACATAGCTGCTCTCGGTGCTCTCGGAAAGCCCGTCGACCGAGATCTCCGCCACGGCGCGCGCAACCTGCTCCACCTTGCTCTTTGCGCCGGAGATGACGATGTATTCCTCCTCCAGCCGCGGCGTGTCGACATAGCAGCCCTCGGCCGGGCTGCCCGACAGCTTGCAGCTGACCGGTACCCGGCGCTCCGCCAGCTCCTCCACCGTGATCTCCACACTTGCGGGCGAAGCCGCGCGCAGCGATGCGCCACCCACCGCAATGCCCACCTGCACATCGAGCGTGTAAGTCCCCGGCTCGTTGATATGCGAAAAATCCAGGTATGCCTTCACGCTATTCGCGTTAATGCTCTTATGGCTGTCCTGCCCCGCCAGGATGGACAGATCCACCGTATGGATGAGCCCCTCCGTTTCGACGGTCAGCCCCTGCTCGGTGAGCTCCGCGATCCCCGTATAGGTCACGGGGATGTTTTTAAGGCTCATCTGCCGCGTCGGGTTCTCGTCGGCAATCACATAGCTCCAGATAAACACCGCAAACGCCAGTGAGGCCAGCTTCATCCAGGTGTCTTTTCGAAAGAAGTTCCAAATGCCCTGTCCTACCCGTCCAAAAAAACGCCCCACAGCCGAAAGTATCTTATTCATTCTTATTCCAAACCTTTCCGCCAATGCGTTTGCTGGATCGCTCACGCACATGGTAGATCCCTTCCAGCAATTCGTGCAGCGCCTTGATGTCGAGGTAGCGGGTGAGCGTCCCCTCATGCGCGAGGGAGATGACCCCGGTTTCCTCGGAAACGACGAGCACCTGCGCGTCTGAAATCTCGGAAATGCCGAGCGCCGCCCGATGCCTTGTCCCAAGCTCCGATGAAAGATTCCGGTTGTCGCTCAGCGGCAGAAAGCATCCCGCCGCCACGATCCGATCGCCTTTGATGATCATCGCGCCATCGTGCAGCGGCGCATTGTGGAAGAAGATGTTTTCTAGCAGCTCGCTCGTGATGCGCGCGTCGACCACATGCCCGCTTTCGATGACATCGTTCAGGCCTGTCTTGTTTTCAAAGACGATGAGCGCACCCACCTTATGCTTGGACATGTCGAGCACCGCCCGCTCGATTTCCTCGATCTCGCGGCTATAGTCCTGCACCTCGCTCCCCGCGACCATGCTGAAGAACTTGTTGCGCCCCACATGCTCCAGCGCGCGGCGGATCTCCGGCTGAAAGATGATGACGCTGATCATGACACCCGAATCGATGAGCATATTGAGCGCCCAGGACATCGCCGACAGCCCGATGAGCTTGCACACCTGCGCCAGCACGAGGAAGATCCCGAGCCCTTTGAGCACCTGGGATGCCCGCGTCTTGCTCGTCAGCTTCAACAGGCCGTAAATCGCCATCGCCACGAGCAGGATGTCGATGGCGTCCAGAATGGTGAAATTCAAATTGTTGTTCGCGATCTTCTCAAAAATTTCCTTCAAGCCCATACTCGCTTCCCCTTCCCAGGCGGTGGGAGCCCGGCGTGGGTTTACTTCTCGGGCGGCTCCTCCGCGGTATCCATTTCGTCCAGCATGCTTTGCAGATGCTGCACGCTCAAAATCATCTCGTCCGTCCGCCGGCTCTGCCGCAGCAGCGTCTCGTCCTGCGCCAGAGGCTTGCCCTGTTGTAGGGCCTCCTCCGCCAAACGGTTGAGCAGTTCAATTTCCTGTTGCAGCGCCTCCTCCTGCGCCTGCAACGCTTGACGGTTCCTCTCGTTTTTATTCATCGTCTCTCCATTCCCGGCAGCACGGAAAATCTGCTATTTCTATTGTATTCCCTGCCATTCTTTTTATCAAGTCATTCTTCCAGGTATTCTGCAAAGCACAGGCGGAAGCTCCCGTCCTCCTGCAGGCGGAAATAGAGCATTTCCCGCATGCTCTTTTGTGCGTCCAGATCGTGCTGCGCCAAAAATGCCGCGTCCTGCGCCCGGATCTCATAGGTGTAGTTCGCCTCGACCCAAAAGCAGTACTCCGCACCCGCGCCCGTGTCGACCAGCGTCTTGCCGTCCCCTGCCTCCAACGAAGCCTCGCGAAGGCGGATCTGCACGCCATAGGCGGCGTATTCCGCCTCTGTGGCGGCCAGGCTTTCCGGGTCGATCCCGTCCCGCGTCAGGAAGTCTGCCTCCGCATTGTCGCAATAGAACGCCCAGGCGTCCTCGGCCGAGAAGCCCCCTTGCGCCACCTCATAGCGCACCGCGAGATACTTCCTCGCCTGCTGCAGGAGCGCCGCCTTCTGCGTGGCATCCAGCGTCTGCCGCTCCGATTGGGGCAGCATCTGCCCGTCCTCCGGCAGGAAGGAAAAGCCGGACAGCTTCCACGCCCCCGCCTCTTTTACAAAGTACAGCTGATAGATGAGCGCGTATTGCTCGCCCGCGGCAAAGTAGTTCTCCTCCGGAAATTCCGGCGCAAAAGCATCGACCGCCGCCTCGACGCGAATTTTCTGCACGGTGTATTCTGTGCCGTCCAGGGTCTCTGTCGCAGTCCCCTGATCTTCCCGGGAAAGCAGGCGCGTCACCAGAGCGGTCTGCACCGCGTGCTCCACCCCGGCGTTATACTCCGGGTCTTCCAAATAGTATTCCAAAAAGGAAGCCTCATAGTATCGTTTGGCAAATTCCGTCATCGGGCGCGAAGAAAAGTCCCGGTAGTCCACATCCCAAAGTAGCGCCATGAGCTCCGCGCCAATGGCATAGGTGTCGGGCGTTTCCTTTTTGGAACATGCGCAAAAAAGCGCCAAAACCGCCAAAAACAGCGCCGTGATCCGCCGCATACCGCAAAAGACCTCCTTTCCGCAAACTTTCCTTAGCTTATCGCATTTTTCCCGGAATCTCAATACCAAACCCCGTCCCAAATTATGTATATTTTATAAATCTTTTCCGCATACTCTCCCCAAGGAGGATTCCTATGCTGAACATCGTTTTACGGACGGCCATCGTCTATGTCGTCTTGTTTTTTGCCATGCGCATCATGGGGCAGAAGCAGGCCGGGCAGCTCCAGCCCTATGAGATCGTCGTCACGCTGCTCATCGCCGAAGTGGCCGCCACACCGATGGACGACCCTGGCACGCCCATACTCTACGGGCTCATCCCCGCGATCACGCTATTGTTGCTCTACAGCCTCTTCAACTTCGTCTGCCTCAAGAGCAAACGCATGCGCCTGTTTTTATGCGGGCGGCCGAGCATCCTTATCCACGATGGAAAGCTACTCTCGCAGGAGATCCGGCGCGTCGGCTATAATCTAAACGACCTGATGGAGCAGCTGCGCCTGGCCGGGCAGACGGATATCGAGAGCATCCACTACGCCGTGCTCGAGACCAATGGGCAGCTCTCCGTCCTGCCCTATGCCAGCCAGTCGCCCGTCACGCCCCGGCAGATGCACCTGTCCGTTTCCGATCCCAGCTTCTACTCGGCGGTGTTGCTGGACGGCCGTTGGAACATCTCCGGCCTGTCTAACCTGCAGACCGACCCCAAAAAGCTCTCCGCTTTCCTACAGACCCTGGGATACCGCTCCCCGCGGGAGATTTTGCTGCTCACCCTATCGGACAACGGCGAGATCTTTTTGCAGGACCGGCGGGGGCAGACCTATTCCGCCCAATTGCAGAAAGGGTATTTCCATGCTTAGAAGGATCTCCATTTTCCTGCTGTGCCTGCTGCTGCTCGGCGGCGGCCTTTGGCAGATGCACTATTTCCGCCGCCTATCCGGCGCGCTAGGCGAAGAGCTTTCCCGCCTGGAGCAATCCGCCGCGCAGGACCCCACCTCTATGCAGACGGAGGTGCAGCTCTCCGCGCTCCAGCGCGTTTGGGAGGAGAATGTTCTCCGGCTGTGCATACTGCTCCCGCACGCGCAGATCGACGCCATCCACCTGGAGCTGTTACACCTGGAAAGCCTGCTTTCCGAGGGGGAAAGCGCCGAGCTGGAGACCAGCTTCGCCCAGCTTTCCTACCTTTTCGCGCATCTCCGGCGGTCCGACGCCATCTCGTTTGGCAATGTATTCTGACACGCAAAAAGGCATCCCACGGGATGCCTTTTTTTAAGTCACAACTTTGCGCGGATGATCTTGCCGCTCGTCGTCTTGGGAAGCTCTTTTTTGAATTCCACGATCCGCGGGTACTTATACGGCGCCGTCCGCTTCTTCACATAGGTCTGGATCTCCCGCTTGAGCTCCTCGCTCGGCTCGGTGCCCTGC
>CAKTFI010000067.1 GCA_934555865.1 uncultured Christensenellaceae bacterium
GGTGCGGACGATCCGGGAGGCATATCCGGAGCTCTCCATTCTGGCCGATGTCAAGATTGTGGACGGCGGGTATGGCATCTCGAAAAAGGTGTTCGACCTGGGCGCGAACTATTCTACGGTTGTGGGCTATGCCGACCTGCCCACGCTGGCGGGCGCGGTGCGCGCGGCTAAGGAAGCCGGGGCGGGGCACTATGTCATGGCGGACATGATGCATGTCCCGGACTATGCGGCGCATAAGGAAAAGCTGGATGCAGCGGGCGTCGACTATGTGAGCGCGCATGTGGCGACGGATGCCGCCGGGTTCCAGAAGTTCGAGGATGTGCTCGCCCGCATCGCAAGCGTGCAGTTCAACGCCAAGCTGGCGATCGCCGGGGGCATCACGCTGGAGCGCCTGCCCATCGTGGAAAAGTATCAGCCCGACCTCATCATCGTCGGCGGCGCAATCACGCGCGTGGACGATCCACGGGCGGCGGCCAAGGCGTTCCACGACGCGATCTGCTGAAGCAGGCAAAACCAAGCAAAGAAAACGGCGGGAGCGGGGCCCTTTGGGGCTCTGCTCTTTTTGCGTCCGGGCGGTGGCGGCAGCGCGACAAACGGCCTGCCCGTTTACTTTTGCGGGGAAATATGGTATGATACAGCAATGCAGAAGGAAACGCTAACACAAAACTATATTCTGCGGCGGGAATACCGCAAGAGCCTGAAGCTCAGCATCACGCCGCAGGCGGAAGTGCTGGTGCAGGCGCCGTGGAACCTTTCCCAGGCGGCGATCTCGCGGTTCCTCGAAAAGCATGCCGCGTGGATCGCGTCACACCTCGCCGAGGCGGAGCAAAACTGCGCCTCCCGGCAGGAGTGGCTGGAAAGCGTCCCCTTCCTCGGGTGGGAATACCCCGTGCGGCGCTGGGCGCAGCGGGAAGTCTGCCTGAGCAAGGGCGTCTTGTACCTGCCCGAGTTGGATTCGCCGGAAAAGGAGCGCCGCAAGGTCGCCGCGTGGTACCGCGCGCAGGCGAAGGAGCTGCTCCCGCGGCGGACGCAGTATTGGGCGGGAAAAATGCAGAAATCCTACCGGCAGGTGCGCATCTCCAGCGCGCGCAAGCGATGGGGGTCCTGCACGGGCGAGGGCGTGATCTCCTTTTCCTGGCGGCTTTTGCAGGCGCCGCCCGCCGCGGTGGACTATGTCGTCATCCACGAATTGGCGCACCGCTACCGGATGGACCACTCCCGGGAATTTTGGGCCTATGTAGAGGCCTATTGCCCGGATTATCCGGCGAGAAAGCGCCTGTTGGAGCAGACGGCAGAGGCGATGCGCCGCACCGGGTGGGATATCTGAGGCGCAGTTGGGCATAAAAAAAGGGAACAGCGTCGCTGTTCCCATGGTGCCGAAGGCCGGACTCGAACCGGCACGGTATCGCTACCGGTGGATTTTGAGTCCACTACGTCTGCCAATTCCATCACTTCGGCTAACAGAACTTATCATAGCAGAAAAACACAGGCGCGTCAAGGATTAAAGAGAGAAAATGGACGAAAATCAATGCCTGAAACGGGCGCAGTGGGGCGATCTGGCCGCCTTTTCCGAATTGCTGGAGTGCTATCGCACGAAAATATATGCCGTCGCGCTGCGCTTTTGCCGCAACGCGCAGGATGCGGAGGATGTCGCCCAGGAGGCGGCCATCAAGATCTACCGCGCGCTCGGGCGCTATCGGGCGGAGGCGGCCTTCTCCACCTGGGTCTATGCGATCACGCGCAATGCGGCGATGGACTTCCTGCGCCGCCGCAAAAAGGTGCAGGAGGCCGAGTGCAGCCTGCCGCTTTGGGAATTTTCGCTGGTGCTGCCCGAGGCCGGCGTGCCGGACGAGATCGCGGCGCGGGAGGGGATGCGCGCGCTGTATGCGCTCATCGAGGCGCTGCCGCCGGCGCAGCGGGCGGTGTTGATCCTGCGGGATGTCGACGGATACGCCTATGAGGAGATCGCGGAACTGCTGGGCATCTCGCTCGGCACGGTGAAATCGCGCATCGCGCGGGCGCGGGCGGCCGTCCGGCAGGGCTATGACCGGGCGAAGGAGCAGACAGAAAAATGAGGAGAGACAAATGGCAAAGACCTTGGTTTTGATCGATGGCAACAGCCTGGTATTCCGGGCGTTTCACGCGCTGCCCCCCATGACTCGGGAGGACGGCACGCCGGTGAACGCGGCCTATGGCTTTTTTACGATGCTATTTCGGATCCTGGAGGAGCGCACGCCGGACTATCTGGGCGTGGCGTTTGATGTCGCGCAGCCGACCTTCCGCAAGAAGCTGTATCCGGACTATAAGGGCACGCGCGCCAAGACGCCGGAGGAGCTGCTTTTGCAGATCCCGCTCATCCAGCAGGCGCTTAACAAGCTAGGCGTCCGCGTGCTGACGCTGCCGGGGTATGAGGCGGACGACATCCTGGGAACCCTGAGCGCCCGGGCGGAGGCGGAGGCCGTGTTTTCCTACCTCTACACCGGCGATCGGGACGCGCTGCAGCTCATCTCACCCGCAACACAGGTGATGCTGACCCGCAAGGGCGTGAGCGAGGTGGAGGTATACGACGCGGCACATCTGCAAGAGGTGCTGGGGCTGGAGCCGCGGCAGATTATCGACATGAAGGGGCTGCAGGGGGACGCCTCGGACAACATCCCGGGCATCGCCGGGGTGGGCGAAAAGACGGCCCTCAAACTGCTGCATCAATTCAGCAGCGTGGAAAACCTCTATGCGCACATCGACGAGCTCCCCAAAAACAAGATGCGCGAAAAGGTGGAGAACGGCAGGGAGAGCGCGTTTTTCTCCAAGCAGTTGGCGACGATTGAACGCGATGCACCGCTGGAGCTGCCGCTTTCGGCGCTGGCCTTTGCGGGGCTTGCAGACGAGTCGCTTTTGGAAGTGTTGGAGGACTTCGGGTTCCATTCCATTGCGAAGCGCATGGGGTTAAAACGGCAGCCCGCGGCCGAAGCGCCCGCGCAGCGAGAACTTGGCAGTCTGGAGGATGTCCGGGCGCTCTGCGCACAGATCCGTGCGGCCGGGCGGCTGGCCATGTGCGAGGCGGAGGGAAAGCTCTGGTTCTATGCCGGGGCGGAGGAATGGGCCCTGTCCCTGCAGCCGGACCTGTTTGGTGAGCGGCTGAGCCTGGCGCAGGCGATGCCGGTCCTGCGGGAGGTTCTGGCGGACGAGGCGGTCGAAAAGACCGTGTATGACGCCAAGGCGCTCCTGCACCTGTGCGCGGCGCAGCAGGCGACGCTGGCGGGCATCGCGTTTGACACGCTGCTTGCGGACTATGTGCTCAACCCGACGCGGCGCGACTTTTCGCTCGGCAACCTGCGGGAGGTCTATGCGGCGGCCGGGAATGCCGCGGCGCTCCCCGTCCTGCGGGCGGCGCAGATGGCGGCGATCCGGAAAAATGACCTCTCGATGGTGTTTTACGAGATCGAAATGCCGCTTTGCCGCGTGCTGTTCCAAATGGAGCAGGAGGGCTTCACGATCGACACGGCGCTGCTGGACGACCTGAGCCGGGACTATGCCGCGCGCATTGAGGCCGTACGGAGCGAGATCTATGCCCTTGCGGGGACGGAGGATTTCAACATCGCCTCGACAAAGCAGCTGGGGCAGATCCTGTTTGAAAAGCTGGGGCTGCCGGTCGTCAAAAAGACCAAGACCGGCTATTCCACCAATGCGGAGGTGCTGGAGCGCCTGAGCGGCATGCACCCGATCGTCGACAAGATCGGCGAATTCCGCTTGCTCACCAAGCTCAAGAGCACCTATCTGGACGGCCTGCACACGCTGGCCGACCCGGCGACGCACAAGGTGCACACGACTTTCAGCCAGACGGCGACGGCGACCGGGCGCATTTCCAGCCTGGAGCCCAATTTGCAAAATATCCCGGTGCGGTCGGAATTCACTTCGCACATCCGGCGGCTGTTCGTCCCCTCGCGCGAGGGGGGGAGTATCGTCTCGGCCGACTATTCGCAGATCGAGCTGCGCGTGCTGGCGCATATCTCCGGGGACGCGCACATGTGCGACGCCTTTCAAAAGGAAGAGGACATCCACGCGCGCACGGCGTCGGAGATCTTTGGCGTGCCGCTTGCGGAGGTGACGCCCGAGATGCGCAGCAGTGCCAAGGCGGTCAACTTCGGGATTGTCTATGGCATCAGTGACTTCGGCCTGGCGCGCAACCTCGGCATCCCGCGCTTTCGAGCAGAGGCGTATATCGAACGCTACCTGGAGGAATTTACCGGTGTGCGCCGGTATATGAAGGAGATTGTGGAGCAAGCGCGGCGGGAGGGCTGTGTGCGCACGCTCTATGGGCGCATCCGCTATATCCCGGAGATCACCGCCAGCAATTTCAACCAGCGCTCAGCGGCGGAGCGCATCGCGCTCAATACGCCGATCCAGGGGACGGCCGCCGACATCATCAAGATCGCAATGATCCACGCGGCAGCAGAGTTGGAGGCAGAGGGACTCTGTTCGCGCTTGATCTCGCAGGTGCACGACGAACTCATCGTCGACACGGCGCCGGGCGAGGAAGAGGCGGTCAAGGCGATCCTAAAGCGGACGATGGAGAGCGTGATCTCGCTGGAGGTGCCGCTCAAGGTCAATGTCGCCTGCGGAAAGAATTGGGCGGAGGCGAAATGATGGAAGTGATCGGACTGACGGGGCAGATCGCAAGCGGCAAATCGACGGTTTCCGCCTATCTGCGGCAGAAGGGCTTTGCCATTGTGGACGCGGACGAGATCGCGCATGCGGTGCTGCGGCGCGGCGGCCGGGCATATGCGGCGGTGGTGCGGCAATTCGGCGCGGAGTTTGTGAGGCCGGACGGAGAGATCGACCGCCGCAAGCTCGGCCGGGCCGTCTTTGCCGACCCGGAAAAGCTGGCACAGCTCAATGCGATCACGCACCCCTGCATCTGTGCGGAGATCCGTGCAGAGCTGGCGGGGCGGCAGGGGACCGTTTTTTTGGACGCGCCGCTTTTGGTGCAGGCGGGGCTGGATTCCCTGTGCGGGGAGATCTGGAATGTCACGGCGGACGACGCGCTGCGGCTCCGGCGTATTCAGGCGCGCGATGGGCTGAACGCGGAGGAGGCCCGGGCGCGCATGCAGAGTCAGGCGGGCGTGCGCATGCCCGCCGACCGGCCGGTCCGCATGATCGACAATTCAGCCGACACCGCGGCGCTGTATCGGCAGGTGGAGGCGCTTTTGGAGGGGAGGGAGTGACATGAAGAAGCATAAGAGGCGCGTGACGCTGCTCCTGCTGGCGCTGTTTGTCCTGCTTTCGGCCGCGGGGGCGTATGCCTACCTGCGCGTGCGCTTCCCGCTCAGGTACGAGGCGCTGGTGCAGACCTATGCGGCGGAATATGAGCTGGAGCCGAGCTTTGTGCTGGCGGTTATCTGGGCGGAGAGCTCCTTCCGGCCGGAGGCGACCTCGCACGCGGGCGCGCGGGGGCTGATGCAGCTCATGCCCGCCACGGGCGAGTGGATTGCGGGCAAGCTGGGAATCGAGGACTTCACGGCCGACCGGCTCTATGACCCCGAGACCAACATCCGCCTCGGCTGCTGGTACCTCGGGTATCTGCGGGAGCGCTTCGGCGGCAACGAGGTCAAGATGCTCGCAGGGTATAACGCCGGGCCCAACAATGTGAAGAAATGGCAGGAGCAATGGGGTGAGGGGCACGAGCCCACGGCGGCGGACATCCCCTTCCCCGAAACCGAACAATATGTAAAGAAGGTGTGCAATGCGAAACTTCTCTATGCGTGGCTATATCATCTGGAAGCGGCGGGCGCTTAGCCTGCTGTGCTGTCTGCTCTTTTTGCTCGCGGGCTGCGCGAAGGATCCGGATGCGGTGGATATTCTCGGGAGCAC
>CAKTFI010000068.1 GCA_934555865.1 uncultured Christensenellaceae bacterium
GGGTTGGGATGCACGCCATGCACGGTGAGGATTTGCCACCTCTTTCACACTTCCCCACCGTCCTCCGTCGCGAGCAATTCCGCCAAAATCGCGGAGAGCTGCCGCGGGTCGGCCTTGCCGCCGGAGAGCGCCATCGCCCGGCCCATGAGCGCGCCCGCCGCCGCCTTTTTGCCGCGCCGGTAATCCGCGATCATTTGGGGGTTTGCGCGCAGCGCGTCGCGCGCAAAGCCCAAAAGCGCCGCCCGGTCGGTGATCTGCGCCAGGCCGCGGTCGCACACGGCCGCCGCCGGGTCGAAATCCGCCGTCCAGAGCTCCTCCACGAGCTGCCGCGCGGTGCCGTGGTTGATGCGCCCCGCCGAGATCAGGTCGGCCACCGCGGCCAGCCGCGCCGGGGCAACGGGGATCTCCGCCTGTCCCGCGTCCAGCTTGCGGAAGACTTCCCGCAAAAGCAGAGACGCCAGCACGCCGGGCGCAGCGCACAGCGCCGCCGCGCGCTCGAAATAGTCCGCGACCGCCTTTTCCGCCGTCAAGCGCTCTGCCTCATAGGCCGAAAGGCCGTATTCGCGCACATAGCGTTCGCGGCGCACATCGGGAAGCGGCGGAATCTCGGCCTGCCGCGCGGCAAGGAAGCCCTCGTCCAGCCGGATCGGCGGCAGGTCCGGGTCGGGGAAGTAGCGGTAATCGCTCGCATCCTCCTTGCTGCGCAGGGGCGAGGTCTTGCCGGTCGCCGGGTCAAAGCGGCGCGTTTCCTGCACGACCTGCCCGCCTTCCTCCAAAATCTGCACCTGGCGGGCAAATTCCTCCTCGATCGCGCGGCCGATGAACTGGAAGGAGTTCAGGTTCTTCATCTCGGTGCGGGTGCCAAGCGCGTCGCTCCCGCGGCGGCGCACCGACAGGTTGACATCGGCGCGCATCTGCCCGCGGTCCATGCGGCATTCGGACACGCCGCTGTAGCGGAGCACGCTGCGCAGTTTTTTCAGGTAGGCGTCCACCTCCTCGGCCGAGCGCAGGTCAGGTTCCGAGACGATCTCGATGAGCGGCACACCGCAGCGGTTGCAGTCGATGAGCGTCCCCCGCGCGTCGTGCACGAGCTTGCCGGCGTCCTCCTCGATGTGGATGCGGGTCAGGCGGATCTCCTTCTCCCCCGCCTCCGTCACGATTTTGACGCGCCCACCCTGGCAGAGCGGCAGGTCGTATTGCGAGATCTGATACGCCTTCGGCAGGTCGGGGTAGAAGTAGTTCTTGCGGTCCTGCTTGGAATAGCGCGCGATGTCGCACCCGAGCGCGAGCCCGGCGCGGACGGCGTAGTCCACGACCTTTTGGTTGAGTACGGGGAGCGTCCCCGGCATGCCCATGCACACGGGGCAGCACTGCGTGTTTGGCTCTGCGCCATAGGCGGTCGAGCAGCCGCAGAAGATCTTGCTCTGCGTTGCGAGCTCGACATGCACTTCCAGGCCGATGACCATTTCGTAATCAATCTTTTTCATGGTATGCTCTCCCTTCTTCCAGCGCCGCGGCCGCCTGATACAGCCGCGCCTCGCTCCACTTCGGCCCCATGAGCTGCACGCCGATGGGCAGCCCCGCCGCATCCCGCCCACAGGGCAGGCTGAGCGCGGGAATCCCGGCGATGTTGACGGGGACGGTGTAGATGTCGCCCAGATACATCTGCATCGGGTCGGCCGTCTTTTCCCCGAGGCGATAGGCCGTCGTGGGGGCGACGGGCGAGAGGATGAGGTCGTGGCTTGCGAAGATCTTTTCGTATTCCGCCGCGATGCGCGTGCGCATCTGCAATGCCTTCTTATAATAGGCGTCGTAATAGCCCGCCGACAGCGCGAAGGTGCCGAGCAGGATGCGGCGCTTGACCTCCTCGCCGAAGAATTCGGTGCGCGTGCGGCAATACAGCTCGCCGATGCTCTCGAACTCCGCCGCGCGGCTGCCGAAGCGCACGCCGTCGAACCGGGCGAGGTTGGAGGAGGCCTCCGCGCTGGACAGCACATAGTACGCCGGGAGCGCCGCCGCCAGCGAGGGGAGAGAGACCTCCTCCACCGCCGCGCCCGCGGCCTCCAGCCGCCGCGCCGCGGCCAGCACCGCCGCCTTGACCTCTGCATCCAGGCCCTCGCCGAAGAATTCCCGCGGGAGCGCCACGCGCAGGCCCGCGACGCCGTGGCCGAGCAGGCGGGAGAAGTCCTCCGCCGGGCGGGGGGCGCTCGTGGCGTCCAGTGCATCCTCCCCCGCGACCGCCGACAGCACCGCCGCGTTGTCGGCCACACAGGCCGTGATCGGCCCCACTTGGTCGAGCGAGGAGGCGAACGCCACGAGCCCATAGCGCGACACACGGCCATAGGTGGGCTTTAGCCCTACGACACCACAGAACGCGGCCGGCTGCCGGATGGAGCCGCCGGTGTCCGAGCCGAGCGCATAGACCGCTTCGCCCGCCGCAACCGCCGCCGCCGACCCGCCGCTGCTCCCGCCCGGGACGCGCGCGGTGTCCACCGGGTTGCGCGTCGGGTGAAAGGCGGAGTTTTCCGTGCTGGAGCCCATCGCGAATTCGTCCATATTGAGTTTTCCAAGCGACACCGCCCCGGCCGCCGAAAGCCGCGATACCGCCGTCGCATCATAGGCCGGCACGAAGTCCGCCAGCATGCGCGAGGCGCAGGTCGTGCGCACGCCCCGGGTGCACAGGTTATCCTTGAGCGCCATGGGGATGCCGGCGAGCAGCGGCAGGTCCTCCCCCTCCGCGCGCCGCGCGTCGACCGCGCGCGCCGCACGGAGGGCCTCCTCGGCCGTCACCGTGAGAAACGCGCCGATCTCCGGCTCCCGCCGCGCGACCGTCCCTAAATAGTGCCGGGTCAGCTCCTCCGAAGAGACCTCCCGCGCCCGCAGGGCCTCCGCCCATTCTCGAATCGTCTTCATATGCAGGTTCCTCCTCTCTCAGTCCACGACGCGGGGCACGAAGATGTACCCTTCCGCGTGCGAAGGCGATGCCGCAAGCAATTCCTCCCGCGCATTGCCGTTTTGCACGGCGTCCTCGCGGAACACATTGCATTCCTCGCCCACATGCTCCATCGCCGCCTCTGCCGCGGTATCGACCGAGGAAAGCTGCCGGGCGAAGGCCACCATTTCCTCGAGCTGTGCAGCCATCTCCGCGCGCCCTTCCGCAGGCACCGAGAGCTGCGCCAGCCGCGCCACCGCGTCGACATCCACCGCTGCCCGTGCCGCCCGTTTGCCCGCCTTGGCCGCGGCCGCCCCCGGGGTCAGCCCCAAAATGGAAAGCTGCGCCGCGTCGACCGGCGTCGGCGCGTCCGTCATCGGGCAGGAGGCGTCCTTGACCTTCGGGAAGGCGATCACCTCTCTTAGCGACCCCTCGCCCAGCAGCAGCATGACCAGCCGGTCCAGCCCAAAGGCAAAGCCCGCGTGCGGCGGTGTGCCATAGCCAAACGCATGCACCATGAAGCCGAAGCGCGCCTCGATCTCCTCCGCCGAAAAGCCAAGCGCGGCAAACATCTGCTGCTGCACATCGCTGCGGTGGATGCGCACGCTGCCGCTGCCGAGCTCCACGCCGTTTAGCACGACATCATAGGCCTGCGCCCGCACCCGGCCAGGGTCGGTGAACAGGTAGGGCATATCCTCGGGATAGGGCATCGTGAACGGGTGGTGCATGGCCACCCAACGGTGTTCCTCCTCAGAATATTCAAACTGCGGGAAGTCCTGCACGATCAGGAATTTGTAATCCGCCGGGTCCTTTAGGCCCTGCATGTCGGCGATGTCCTGCCGGAGCTGCCCCAAAATGCGCCGCACCGCCGGGAGCGTATCCGCACAGAACAGGATGAAGTCGCCCTCCGCTGCCTCCATGCGCGAAAGCAGCGCCTGCATCTGCGCCTCGGTGAAGTACTTGGTCAGGATGGAATAGATGCCGTCCGGCCGCAGCGCGATCCAGGCCATGCCGCCCGCGCCGTAGCGCACCGCCCGCGCCGTGAGGTCGTCGATCTCGCTGCGCGAAAAGGCCGCGCCGCCCTTGACGCAGATCGCGCGCACCACGCCGCCCGCCTCTGCGACCTTGCGGAACAGCGAAAAGCCGCTCTCCCGCGCCAGGTCGGTGAGGTCGCGGATGCGCAGGTCATAGCGGATGTCCGGCTTATCCGTGCCGTACCAATCCATCGCCTGCTGCCAGGTGATGCGCGGAAAGGCCGCGAGCTCTATGCCCTTGACCTCGCGCATCAGGTGGCGGAACAGGTCCTCCAGGTGCCGGAGGACATCCTCCTGGTCCACAAAGGACAGTTCCATGTCCACCTGCGTGAATTCCGGCTGCCGGTCGGCGCGCAGGTCCTCGTCGCGGAAGCAGCGCGCGATCTGGTAATAGCGGTCGATGCCGCCCACCATGAGCAGCTGCTTGAAGATCTGCGGCGACTGCGGCAGGGCATAGAAGCTGCCCGGGTGCACGCGGCTCGGCACGAGGTAGTCGCGCGCGCCCTCCGGCGTGGACTTGGTGAGCATCGGCGTCTCCACCGCAAGGAAGCCGTGCGCGTCGAGGTAGGCCTCCGCCGCCCGCTGCACTTCGTGGCGGAAGCGCAGGTTGCGGTACATGCGCGGCTGCCGAAGGTCGAGGTAGCGGTACTTTAGCCGCAGGTCCTCGCGCACCGCCGCGCCCTCCTCCATCGAAAAGGGCAGCCGCCCGGCCTCGGAGAGCACCTCGAGCTTGTTCGCCAGCAGCTCGACCGTGCCCGTGGACAGCGCGGGGTTATAGGTCTCCTCGCTGCGGCGGCGGACGACGCCCTCCACCGCGACCACACTCTGGAGCCGCACCGCCTCGGCCAGCGGGAAGTCCGCCCCCAGCGCCGAGGCGTCGCACACGACTTGCAAGACGCCCTCCCTGTCCTTGAGGTCGAGGAAGATGACGCCGCCCATGTCCCGCTTGTTCTGCACCCAGCCCGCCGCCTGCTGCCGCGTGCCCCGATGCCGCTCGCCAAATTTTCCGCAATACTCCGTCCGTTTCATAGCTTCCTCCCTTGCCCCGGCCGCCTTTCCGGGAAATAAAAAAGCCTCTCGCCCCCTGTTGGGGCGAAAGGCCAAGTTTCGCGGTACCACCCAAATTTCCCCACCCGCCCGGCGGATGGAAAGTCTCTCTTCGGCAGGTCGATGCCCGCCTACCGGCTTCATGCGCCGGACACATCCGAGCCTACTCTCCCGCCCCCTGCGCACAAGTGCATTTTCCCGGCTGCAATTCCTGCATCCTGCAAGATTCGCCCACCCGGTGGGACAGCATTTTGGTCGGCCGCTCCTGGCTGTTCTTCTCCGCCCCTTCCGCACCGCATTCCCAGCAACAGCGGCTCTCTTGGGCTTCCCGCGGCGGATACTCTGCCATTCATCGCGTTTTTCTTGTAAATTTGTTTTTCATTATAGGCAGTGTTCCCGCAAATGTCAAGGGGATTTTGCATTTTTTATTCGGCAGCTTGCATTTTCCCGTTTACAGCTGCCGGATGATGCGGCTGGCCTCGTCCGCAGAGATGCGCCCCTTTTGCAGCGCGTTTTTCACATAATCGTTCTGCCGCCCCGCGTCGTGCAGCAGAAGCGCCTGACGGAGGACTTCCTCCGCCTCCTTGGACAGCGCGGTGGAGGTCGACGCTTTGGCGGATGACTTCGACGACTTGCTGCTCCGCCGAGAGGAGGACCGCCCGCTCCTCTTGGCCGCCGCAGCCGCCTGCGACAAGGCGAGTTCGCGTTCCCAATTGCTCTGCGCAAGCGCATCCTGCTGCTGCCGGTAATAGAAGTCGCGATCCGCCTGCCAGCTTTCCAGGTCGGAGAGGTAC
>CAKTFI010000069.1 GCA_934555865.1 uncultured Christensenellaceae bacterium
GTCACGAACACACGGCCCACCGCCTTGAAGAGGTCGAGCTCCAGGAGGTCGGCAGCTGTGCGGGCGCCGAGCAGGAGGTATACATTCCTGTCCCGGCCGAGGACGACAAAGACCACATTGGAAAAGCTGACGAGAATGCCTGCCATAAAGGCGACGGTCTCGAGGCGGAGGTACCCGAGGGTCGCCGCCAGGTCGATCTCCGCTGGATTCATGAGCCGTATGAGATGTGCGCTATAGGCCAAAACGCCGACGGAGAAAAGCGTATACAACAGGAATACGCAAAGACCAGTCTGGAAGGCCACCGCCGCAAAGTCTGCCCGCCCTTCCTTGAAAATTTTATTTAGGACGGAATACAGCGGGCGGATCAAAAACGCCCGCAGGGTCTCGTCGATCAGGTCAAACCATTCCATTTGCCCAAGGATGTCGAACACGCCCGGCTCGGCGGCGGAAGAGATCAGCATGGTCTTGATCGTTTGATAGGCCGCGGGAACCAGCGCGAGGACGCAAAGGGAGAACCACAACCGCCAATGGAAGGTTTTGAGGCAGGAAAGTCGCTTTCTCATAGTTCCTCCGTAGATACCGTGTCACTTCATTTTTGCATAGATCGGCATATTTTTCAATCAGGCGAAGAACAGTTGGAAAACCTGCTGTGGCAGAAAAGGAGAAAATCGCCAAGACGGGCGGAGGGAGGAATATGCTGTATAGAGGTGCGGCTTGCGCTCTTGGAGGCGTTGTTTTATAATAAAAACTAGGAATAGATCGATGCATCTGTAATAAAAAGCAGGATGTGTCGGAAATTAGGAGGATGCCCCATGTCAATCCCCAAATATGATGAAATGTATCGCGCCGTCCTCGACTGTTTGGCAGACGGGAAAGCGTATGACGCCAGAGATGTCAAAGATGCGGTCGCGCGCCGCTTTGCTCTTTCGGAACAGGAGCAGGTTGAATTGCTGCCCAGCGGCAAAAAGCGGCTGTTCGCCGATCGCATCGCTTGGACAAGCACCTATTTGAAAAAGGCGGGATTGATGCAGAAGCCCACCCGGGGCGTTTGGCAGATCACCCCGGCAGGGCAGGAGGTCTTGCGCGAAGACCCGCCACGGATCGACAATGTGTATCTTCAACGCTTTGCCTCGTTTCGCGAATTTGTCTCTCCCACGGGCAAGGGAACGGCTGATGCTGCGCCTGCGGTAGTGTCCAATTTTGGACGAGGCGTTTTTGCAGATCAACACCACCTTGGCAGACGATCTGCGCAATGAGATCATGAAGCAGTCTCCTGCTTTTTTTGAACACTTGGTCGTAAAATTGTTGACACAGATGGGATACGGCGGTTCGGTCGAGGATGCGGGCAGCGTCGTAGGGAAATCGGGCGACGAAGGCATCGACGGGATCATCCGCGAGGACAAATTGGGGTTCAGCCGAATCTACATTCAGGCGAAGCGCTGGGACTGTGACATGGCGGTCGGAAGGCCGGAGATCCAAAAATTTGTCGGCGCGCTGGCGGGGCAGGGCGCTTCGCGCGGCCTTTTCGTCACGACGGCAAAGTTCACCCGAGAAGCGCGTCAATATGCCGAAAAGCAGCACACGACAAAGGTCGTGCTCGTCGACGGCACGGCCTTGGCAAAGCTGATGATTGAGTATAATCTGGGGGTGTCGACGGAGGCGATCTATGCGATCAAGCGCATTGACAGCGACTTTTTCGCAGAAGATCTCGACTGACGCGCTTGCAATAGGAAGCATACATGTCGGCGGCATCGCCGATATCTAGACAGAACCGGAAACCAAGGCAAGCTCCCCGGTGCGATCGACCCTCGCCGTGAGCCAGCAAAGCGTTGCCGGGAAAAATCAATAAAAATAGCCGCCTTTTTGAAAGTGCGGCTATTTTTGTGCGGTTTTTTATGAGAGGAGATCGGGGATCTCGTTTTCCAGCGGCGCGCCGGCAAAGAAGGCATCCAGGTTGGCAAGCGTCGTTTGGGCGATATTCTGCAGCGCCTCCTCCGTCAAAAACGCCTGATGCGAGGTCAGCAGCACGCGCGGATGGGCAAGCAGCTGCGCCAGCGTCGCGTCCGCGGGGGGCTCTGTGGAACGGTCCTCGAAAAAGAAAGCATTTTCCCCTTCATAGACATCCAGCCCCGCGCCACGGAGCCTGCCTTCCCGCAGCGCCGCGAGCAGAGCCCGAGCGTCAATCAGTCCGCCGCGGGAGGTATTGATGAGAAAAGCCCCCGGCTTGATCCGGGAAAACGCCTGCGCGTCCAGCAGGTGGTGCGTCGCCGGGGTGAGCGGGCAGTGCAGCGAGAGGACATCGCTTTTTTGCAGCACTTCGTCAAACGGAAGATAGCAAAGCCCCTCGGCCGGCTGCGGATAAGGGTCATAGGCGATGGTCTGCATGCCGAAGCCGCGGCAGATCCTTTGAAAGAGCAGGCCGATCTTTCCCGTGCCGAGGATGCCCGCGGTTTTTCCGTGCAGGTCGATGCCGGTGAAATCCTGCAAACGGAAGTCGAAATTGCGCGTGCGGGCATAGGCCCGGTGGATGTGCCGGTTCAGGCTGAGCAGCAGCCCCATGGCATGTTCGGCGACGGCATAGGGCGAGTAGGCGGGGACGCGCAGGATGTGGATCTTTTCCCGCGCCGCTGCGGCGTCCACATTGTCAAACCCGGCGCAGCGGAGCGCGACGACGTGGATGCCGAGCTGATACAGCGCCGCGATCGCCGGGGCGTCCAGCGTGTCGTTTACAAAGGCGCAGACAGCGTCCGCGCCCCGGGCAAGCTCTGCCGTGCGGGCGGAGAGCTTTTCCGGCAGGTAGCGGATCCGGTACTGCGTATTCCAGCGGTCAAAATTTTCCCGATCATAGGGCTTGGTATCGAAAAAAGCGATGGTCTTCATGGGGACTCCTTGTCAAACATTCTCCTGCCTAGCATTTGAAGTTTGCAAAGAAACATGCATGAAAAATTCAAAAATTGTCCATATATTTGCATTGACAGGGAAGCGGCAGCTCCGTATAATATGTTAGACGGTAAACAAAATAACGGAAAGGGTGTGACAAAGTGCCGAAGGAAGAGAAAAAGATCGGCATAGAGATCAATATTGTGGCCAATCTGCTGCGGCGGGAAATGGACCGCCGCTATCGGGAGGATTCCGGAGAAGAGGAGACGCTGTCCGGCGTGCGGTGGTGGCTGGTGCACTATTTGATGCAGCACGAGGGAGAGGATGTCTTTCAAAAGGACATTGAAGAACGCTTTTCCGTGCGGCGTTCCACCGTTTCCAAGGGGCTCAAGCTGATGGAGCAAAAGGGCTTTATCCGCCGGCGGCCGGTGGAATACGACGCCAGGCTGAAAAAGCTGGAATTGACGCCCAAGACGCGCGCGCTCTATGTCGAGGCGCAGCGGCAGGAGGCGCAGATCGAGCAGCTTTTGCGCAGCGCGATCTCGCCGGAGGAGACGGAGGTCTTTTTTGGCATTATGCAGAAGCTCAAAGCCTCTCTGAGCCAGGAAACGGGCGCAGAGGAGAAGAAAAAGGAAATTTCAAATATACAAGGAGGAAATGGATATGATCAAACGCCTGCTCAAAAGCGTCCGCGAGTATAAAAAGCCCGCACTTTTGACGCCGCTGTGCGTGACGGGAGAGGTCATCATGGAAGTGATCATCCCGCTTTTGATGGCGAGCCTCATCGACAAGGGCATCCAACAGGGCAACATGGGCTATATTTTGAAGATGGGCCTGCTGCTGCTCGCGGCGTGCACGCTTGCGCTCATCTTTGGGATGCTGTCCAGCCGCTTTGCAACCTATGCGTCGTCGGGGTTTTCCAGCAATCTGCGGCACGACATGTATTACCATCTACAGGACTATTCCTTTGCCAACATCGACAAGTTCTCGGCGTCCAGCCTGGTGACGCGCCTGACGACGGATGTGGAGAATGTGCAGATGTCCTTTCAGATGTGCACGCGCATGGCGGTGCGTGCGCCGATCATGATGATTTTTTCGCTCATCATGTGCTTTGGGATCAATGCGGAAATGGCTTGGATCTTTCTCGGGGCAATCCCGGTGCTGGGCATCGGGCTGTACCTCATCATGACGCGCGCGTATCCGGTCTTTGAACGCGTGTTCAAGCGCTATGACGAGCTCAACAATGTCGTCGGGGAAAACCTGCACGGCATCCGCGTGGTCAAGAGCTTTGTGCGCGAAGAAAAGGAAAAGGAGAAATTCAATACCGTTTCCGAGGACATCTATCGTGATTATGTCCATGCGGAAAAGATTTTAGCCTTTAACTCGCCGCTCATGCAGTTCTGCATGTACGTCTGTACGCTGCTCATTTCCTGGTTTGGCGCGCGGCTCATCGTGGGGTCTGGCAACAACAGTGCCCTCGGTATGACGACGGGGCAGCTCACCAGCGTGCTCACCTATGCAACGCGCATCCTCATGAGCCTCATGATGCTGTCCATGGTGTTCGTCATGATCACGATGTCCAAGGCTTCGGCGGAGCGCATTGTCGAGGTGCTGGAGGAAGAAAGCGACATTCAGGACCCGAAGGACCCAGTCTATACCGTGGCGGACGGCTCGGTAGAGTTCCGCGGCGTCAATTTCCGCTATGGGAAGAAGGCGGGCAACTTCTGCCTGTCGGATGTCAACCTGCGCGTCCCCTCCGGGGCGACGGTGGGGATCCTGGGCGGCACGGGCTCCTCCAAGAGCACCCTGGTGCAGCTGATCCCGCGGCTGTATGACGCGACGGAGGGCAGCGTGCTGGTCGGCGGGCGCGATGTGCGCGAATACGACCTGGAATCGCTGCGCAACGAGGTCGCGATGGTCCTGCAGAAAAACGAGCTCTTCTCGGGGACGATCACAGAGAACCTGCGCTGGGGCAACCCGGACGCGAGTGACGAGCAGATCCGCCACGCCTGCCGGTTGGCGCAGGCCGACGGCTTCATCGAGGCCTTCCCGAAAGGCTATGACACCTATATCGAACAGGGCGGCACCAATGTGTCCGGTGGGCAGAAGCAGCGCCTGTGCATCGCGCGCGCACTCCTGAAGAAGCCGAAAATCTTGATTTTGGACGACTCCACAAGCGCGGTCGATACGCGCACCGACGCGCTCATCCGCAAGGCCTTCCGGGAGGAGATCCCGGAGACGACGAAATTCATTATTGCACAGCGCGTCGCCTCGGTCGAGGACGCGGACATCATCTTGGTAATGGACGGCGGGCGCATCGTTGCGCAGGGCACACACGAGGAGCTCATGCGCGAAAGCGAAATTTACCGCGAGGTCTATACTTCGCAGAAGAAGGGAGGGGACGAAGATGAGCAAGCCGGAAACGAATAAGCAGGCGAACAAGATGCCGAAGGTGCACAAGGAGACGGTCAAGCGCCTGTTCGGCTATATCGTAGGGCCGTATAAATGGCAGCTCCTGCTCGTGATGGTCTGCCTGGTGCTTTCGGCGCTGGCGAGCGTGGCCGGGTCGCTGTTTTTGCAGGCGCTGATCGACGACTACATCTTCCCGCTGATTGGACAGGCGAGCCCGGTGTTCACCGGCCTTTTGCATGCGATTCTGTGGATGGCGGCGATCTACCTCGGCGGGATCTTGGCGAACTACCTTTCCAAC
>CAKTFI010000070.1 GCA_934555865.1 uncultured Christensenellaceae bacterium
CGCCACGACATAGATACGATCCGCGATCGCCGCCGCCCGCACGAGGATGTCCATATGCCCGTTGGTGACCGGGTCAAAGCTCCCGGGAAAAACGAGGATCATCGCTCCACCCCGCCGATATAGCTGACAAAGGTCTTGCCATAGCGCTTTTGCTTCAGGACCTTTTCCCCCTCCAGCGAAAGCTGCCCGTCGTGTTCCACGATGAGGAGCCCCTCCGCTGCCAGCAGGCCGCGCGCATGGATGCCCGCGATCGCCGCCGCATACAGGTCCGACCGATACGGCGGGTCCAAAAAGATGAAGTCAAACGGCGCATGAAGCCGCGCCAGTGCCCGCGCATAGTCCATTGGCAGCACCTCGGCCCGCTCCGCAAGCCCGGTATATGCCAGGTTTGCCTGTATGGCCCGCACCGCCTCCCGGGAGGCGTCGACCAGCACCGCCTGTGCTGCGCCGCGGGAAAGCGCCTCGATGCCCAAAGCGCCGCTGCCGGCAAACAGGTCCAGCACCCGGCTGCCCTCCAGCTCAAACTGGATTGACCCGAAGATCGCTTCCTTCACCTTATCCGCCGTGGGGCGCGTCGTCTCCCACCCCGCCGGGGCCTGAAGGCTCTTGCCCTTTGCACTTCCTGCAATCACACGCATGCAGTATCTCCTTCCTATTCTAGTGGAAAACGGTTATCTTGTAAAGAATAATTGCCGCGTTTCCCCAAAAATCGCGTCCATCCGGCGGTCGTGCGGCTCCGTGGGCAGGGAGGCCCACCATTGCCAGTCCGCACACAGCCCCACTGCCCGGCAGGCGTGCCCCGCCAGCCAGCGGTCATAATACCCGCCGCCATAGCCCAGGCGCTGCCCGTCCTCGGAAAAGGCGAGTCCCGGCAGGATCGCCAGCTCTGCCCCCTGCGCCCGCGGCATGTCCACCGGCTCCGGGATCCCCCACCGATTGGGCCGCATCGGGCAGCCGGGGGCCCAGCGTACCGCCTGCATGTCCGCCTCCTGCACACGGGGGACGCTCACGGCGATGCCCTGCGCCGCCATCCATTGGAGCAGGCGGTGTGTTTCCACCTCCTCCGCGTAGGATACATAGCAGAACACGCTTTGCACCGACCGGCGCATGAGCCATTCCCGCACGCCCGCCTCGATGCGGCGCGAAGCCGCCTCCCGTTCCGCGCCGGAGATCCTCCTGCGGATGCGCAGCATTTCCCGGCGCAGGCGCGCTTTCTCCGCCGCCGCGTCAGGCGTGCACATACACCCGCGGGACACGCGCCGAAAGCCCGGTCAATATCTCATAGCTGATCGTATCGGCATAACCGGCAAGCGTCTCCGCCGTCACCTGCCGCCCCAGCAGCGTGACCTCGTCCCCCGCCCGGGCGTCCGTGTCCGTCGCGAGAAACATGCATTGGTCCATACAGACGCGCCCCACGGCGGGGAGTAGCCGCCCCTTCCACTCCGCCGCGGCCTTGTTGGAAAACGCCCGTCGGTATCCGTCGGCATAGCCGATCGCCACCGTCGCGATGCGTTCCGGCTTATGCGCCGTAAACTGCCGCCCGTAGCTCACGCTTTCCCCGGGCGCGATCTCCTTCACATAGGTGATATGGCTCACCAGGCGCAGCGCGGGCTGCAGATCCAGCGCCGCGGCGTCCACCTCGCCGGACGGTGCATAGCCGTACATGGCGATGCCCATGCGGCAAAGGTCCAGATGCGCCTCGGCGAGCCCGATGATCGCCGCGCTGTTGGACGCGTGACAGATCGGGGCAAACCCCGCCTGCCGGATCGCCGTCACCGCACGTAAAAAGCGTTCCAATTGCAGGCGGCTAAAGGAAAGGTCGGCCTCGTCCGCCGTCGCAAAGTGTGTAAACACGCCCTCCAGTCGCACCCAACGGCTCTCGCGCAGGCGATCCAGCAAAACGGCCAACTCCTCCATCGTCTTGAGACCGATGCGGTTCATCCCGGTATCGATCTTCAAGTGGATATTCGCCGGCATCTGAAGCGCTCGGCAGGTCTCCTCCAGGCGAGCCAGCTGCGCCGGTGTGTACAGGCAAAGCGAGACGCCCGCGCGCACCAGCGCTTCCTCCGCCTCCGGCTCCTGCGCCGCAGAGAGCAGCAGGATGTGCCCCGGGCAGACTTCCCGCAGCGTCACCGCTTCGTCCGCCGTCGCCACGGCAAACCAGTCCACCCCTTCCCGCATCGCCCGGCGGGCCACCGCCTGCATGCCGTGCCCATAGGCGTCCGCCTTGACTACCGCCATCACCGGCGTGCCCGCCGCCCGCCGCAGCGCACGGATATTGTGCGCAATACAATCCAAATCGACTTCCGCATAGGTCTTTCGCAACATGGAACTATCCTCTTTTCCGCTCCTTCGCGATCTGATTTCCAATTAGTATTCCTCAAAAATGCCCACCGGCTGTCCCGCCTGCCCGAGCAGCAGCGCCGCCGCCTGCCCCGGCGTCTTCTCCGCCGACGGTTCGCCCGGCAAGCGCCAATTCCCGTCGTTTTGCGGGATCAGCTGGTCCCGCACCGGCGTCCCTACCGGCGGTTCCGCCTGCTCAAAAAAGCGGCGCATATCCAGCACGCGCAACATGGCGTCCGTCATCTCTCCGGTAAAGCGCTTATATCGCAGCAGCGGCGCGCCCAGGTGCGAAAGCGCCGGGGCAAAGTCCTCCGGCCGTAGGGGGGCGCAGCACAAAAGCTCTTCGGCATAGAGCGCCCCCGCGCCGCCGTCATAGGCCAGAAAGTATCCGTCGACCACCCCCGCCGCATCGCGGTGGACGCACAGCACGCCCGCGCTCAAGTCCAGCAGCTCCGCAT
This sequence comes from uncultured Christensenellaceae bacterium, assembly GCA_934555865.1. Classification (GTDB taxonomy): domain Bacteria; phylum Bacillota; class Clostridia; order Christensenellales; family Christensenellaceae; genus QANA01. The sequence goes on from CAKTFI010000070.1 coordinate 2,802, forward strand.
AACGCAGGTGAAAATCCGCCTCTGTCCTCTGCAGAAAGACGGCCTTCCCCGCGATATATCGCCGGTAACAGGCCGCAACCGCTTCCCGCACCGCGGCCGGAATGTCCGCTTCGCGCGCATAGAAGGAAAACGCCTGCACGGCCTGCTCGTCCGCGCGGGCCGAGATCTCCCCCTCTGCCCGCCGGGAGGCCGCGGCAAAGCCCAGGCGTTCATAGAACGCGGGGATAAAGGTCTTGAGCGCCGCCAAGGGCACCCCTTCCTCCGCCAATTGCCGCAGGCAGGTGCCGAGCACCCGGGTGGAATATCCCAGGCCCTGCGCGGCCTTGCGCGTCGCCACCCCGCGCAGCAGTCCCACGGGCACCGCGCCGCCCGGAAACTGCATTTCCCGGCGGGAAACGCCTGCCATGCTCCAGAGCATTTTTCCGGAAAACAGCCCCCAATATTGATCCTGCGCATAGGCCTCGCGGAAATAGAAATCGGCAAAGCCGTCCGCGTCCTCCGGGAATGCCTCCAGCCAGAGCGCTTTGGCTTGCGCCGCATCTGCCGGTTGCAGGATGCGCAGCTGCACATTCTCCTGCGCGCTCAAGGGAGCATCCTCCCGAGCAGCGTCGTCCGCTTGGCCTCGACGATCTCCGCCCGCACCATCTGCCCGATCTCTGCCTGTGCGCCGGGGAGGTTGACCATCTTCCCGCCGTCCGTGCGCCCGCAGAGCGCCTGCGCATCCTTGGTGCTGCGCCCCTCGAGGAGCACCGTCTCCACCTTGCCGACATTGCACAGGTTGCTTTCATAGGTCATCGCGTTTTGCAGCTCCACCAGGCGGACGATGCGCTGCTGCTTGACTTCCTCCGGGACCTGATCCGGCATCGCCGCAGCGCGCGTCCCCCGGCGCGGGGAATACACAAAGGTAAACGCCGCGTCATAGTGCACCTCGCGCACCAACTCGAGCGTGTCGGCGAAGTCTGCCTCGGTCTCTCCCGGGAAGCCTACCATAATATCCGACGAAAGGGAGATGCCCGGGACTGCCCGGCGGACATCCTCCACCAACCGCAGATACTGTTCGCGCGTATACCGGCGGTTCATCGCCGTAAGCACACGATCTGACCCGGCCTGTACCGGCAGATGCAGCTGCTTACAGATATTGTCGTGCTTCGCCATCTGTTCCAGCATCTCCATTGAGGCGTCCTTCGGATGCGAGGTCATAAAGCGGATGCGCGGGATGCCCGTGCGCGCGACGGCGTCCAGCAGCTTTGCGAAATCCGCCCCTTCGAGCCCTTTGCCATAGGAATTGACATTCTGTCCCAGCAGCATGACCTCCCGGTAGCCCTGCGCCAGCAGCGCTTCCACCTCGCGCACGACGGAATCCATCGGCCGGCTGTGTTCCCGTCCGCGCACATAGGGCACGATGCAGTAGGTGCAGAAATTGTCGCACCCCTGCATGATGTTGACGGACGCCAGAGGCGGCGGCGTGCGCAGCATGGCCACTTCCTCCTCCGCCGCGCCGTCGGGATCAATGTGCAGGCTCCGGTGCCGTTCCACCAGCACCTCGCGCAGCATCTGCGGCAAAAACTGCATGTTCGTCGTCCCGAAGATCAAGTCGACAAACGGAAACATTTCCGCCAAACGCTCGGCCGCGCCCGGCTGCTGCATCATACATCCGCACACCCCGACCATGCGCCGCGGGTCTTGCTGCTTCCACTGCTTTAGCTTGCCCACATTGCCGAACAGCTTGTTTTCCGCATTCTCCCGCACGCAGCAGGTGTTGAATAGGACAAGGTCCGCCTCCTCCTTCTGCTGCGCCGGTGCGAACCCGAGACCGGAAAGAATGCCCGCGATCTTCTCGGAATCGTGGCTGTTCATCTGACAGCCATAGGTTTCAATATAAAAAGTAAACCCCAGCGGGGCGATGTATGCTTGCATAAAGACTCCGTTCCGGAGTGCTCGATTCCGAACCACTCCGCATTTTTGCTGCCTCTATTATATCGAAGTTGCCCCGGCCGTTCAACCGCGCCAAAAACATTTTTCACTTTTTTCAAAAAGGTGTTGACAAAGAAGTTCGGTTCGTGTATATTTATATGCGTCGCCTCGTGTACGAGATTTCTTCGGGGTGTGGCGCAGTCCGGTTAGCGTACGTGCTTTGGGAGCATGGGGCCGGAGGTTCGAATCCTCTCACCCCGACCACTTTCTCGGTACTACACAATTTGCTGGCTCCTTGGTCAAGCGGTTAAGACACCGCCCTCTCACGGCGGTTACAGGAGTTCGAATCTCCTAGGAGTCACCACTTTTTTTGCACTACTTGGAACGAGGGCCTTTAGCTCAGTTGGTCAGAGCGGTCGGCTCATAACCGATTGGTCCGCGGTTCGAGTCCGTGAAGGCCCACC
>CAKTFI010000071.1 GCA_934555865.1 uncultured Christensenellaceae bacterium
GGCAGAATCTGCTTCAAAAAGCAGATGATGAGCAGGTGTGCAATATGCGCCTTGGAATATTTCTTTTTGACCGGTGGCGGCACAGCGCCCATCTTGACATAGTTGTTGACCATCGCCGGAGTCAGCATCTTTTCACCCTCCTCCTCGAAGATGCTCAAATACTTGCGCATCAGCGCAATCACCTGATCCATATACAGGTCGATCTCCGGAAGATCCTCCCACCGCGGAAGCGTATGTGCCGAAAACTTTTCGTACAGGCAATCCAATTCCCCCGCCATTGCGTTCTTGTCCATATATCCCCATCCTTTGGCGTTCTCCGTTTTGTTCAGTATAGCACATGCCGCATGGGAAATTCAAGGAATTTGGCACATTCTGTGAACAATGCGCATGGCCCCTTGACAAAATATCATACATCCTATAATCTAGTATTGAAAATTATATAATTACTTTTTTGATTTCGACTTTTGTTCGAGCGAGGTGTCCGTTATGCATCGTATCATCCAAAAAATTGCACTTTATGGCGATTCCCTGTTCCGCGGCGTCGTGCTCAGCAGCGACAGCCAGCGCTACCGTATTTCTCACGGCATCGACATCGAGAGCATCGCCCGGCAATACGCGCTGGAGGTCTCTAACAATTCCAAATTCGGCTATACCATCGACCGCGGATTCTCCGTGCTGCGCCGCAACCTGGAACAGGGCGCGCATTACGACGCAGTGCTGCTGGAATACGGCGGCAACGACTGTAACTTCGACTGGGCAAAGGTCGCCGCCGCGCCGGACGGCGAGCACAGCCCCTGCACTCCAAGGCCGCTGTTTCACAAAATTTATGTCGAGATCATCGCCTACCTCCGCGACCGCGGGATCACGCCCGTCCTTTCTACCCTGCCGCCGCTGTGCCCGGAACGCTTTCTCAACTGGGTCTGCCGGGACGGCGTGAGCAGCGAGCATGTCCTGCACTGGCTGGGCGATGTTGGCGCAATCTACCGCTATCAGGAGATGTATTCCCGCGAGGTGGAGCGCATCGCGCAGGAGACGGGCGCGCCCATCATCGACATCCGCGGCGCGTTTTTGGAGCAGCGCCGCCTGGGCGACTTCATGTGCGAGGACGGCATGCATCCCAACGAACATGGGCAGCACCTGATCCACACGGTCATCTCCGACTTTGCAGAGCAGAAAAAGGATCTCTTCCTCCCTGCCTGAGTGCAAGACAGTTTGTGTATCTCCCCACCAAAAAGAGGCGTCCCCACGCAGGGAACGCCTCTTTTTCATATCCGGATCTCTGCCCAGCGCATGCTGCGGAATCGCCGCGTCGCCATGACCGCGCGCGTCAGCTGGTCCAAAAACAGGGCGATCCACGCGCCATAGATGCCCAGCCCCAGCGGGAAGCACAGCACATAGGTGAGGATTGGGCGCAGGATGGCGATGTCCCACAGCGAATAGGCCGCGACATACTTGGTGTCGCCCGCGCCGCGCAGCGCCCCGGCATAGATCATGCTCTGCGTCTGGATAAAGCACACCACCGCCACCACAATGAGCAGATTCGCACCGACTGAGATGACCTCTGCCTCCTTGGCATAGGTGCGCATCCAGGCATACCGCCCAAAGAAATACAGACTGAACGCGATGCTGTCCAGTACCAGCCCCATGCGTCGCCCCGCCCGGGCATAGACGACCGCCAGATCCTTGCGCCCCGCGCCCAACTGCTGCCCTGTGATCGCCGTGCTCGCCCGGCTCATGCCGTCGCAGAAGCAGTAATAGATGTCGCACAGGTTCATGCAGATGCAGTGCGTCGCATAGTCCGTCGTTCCGAATTCCGCCACCATGCGCGAATAGAGGAACATCCCCGTCCTCTCGCAGATCTGTTCCAAAAAGGCGCTCCCGCCCGTCTGCAGGATCTGCCGGAGCATATGCCCCTGCATGCGCCATCCGCACCGCCGGAAGAGCCGCAGCGGGCAGTCCCGCTCAAACAACGCGAGCAGGGAAACGAGAAAGCTCACCCCTGCGCCGAGCAGCGTCGCCAGCCCCGCACCCCACAGCCCCAGCGCCGGAAAGCCGCACTTCCCATAGATCAGCAGGTAGTTGAGCGCCATGTTGACGAGGTTGCCCGCCAGATTGGCGCGCATCATGGCCTTGGTGTTGCCGATGCCGGTGAGCGCGCCGTTGATCGTCGTCGCCAGGTTTGTAAAGCCGACGCTTATGATCGTGAAGAGGCCATAGACCTCCGCCATCTGCATGTATTCCGACTTTGCGCCCGCCAGCCGCAGGATCTCGGGCAGCTTCCAGACCGAAGCGGCGCAGGCCAGCACGGAAAAAAGCGCCACGATACAGAGGCTCTGCTTGAGGCACGCCTCGGCTTCGCCGAGATTCCCCTCCCCCTTGCGCCGGGCGACGATCGCCGTCACCGCCACCGCCAGCGCCCGGCAAAAGCAGAGCAGGATCATCTTGGGCTGCGTGATGATGCCGACCGCCGCGACCGCGTCCGTCCCCAGATCTCCCACCATGACCAGGTTGATCGCCGCGACGAGCATGGCAAACATCCCCTCCATGGCCACCGGCCACGCGAGCCGCGCAAACCCGCGGTATATCTCCCCGGTCGGCGGCAGGTCCCCCAGCAATTCCTCCCCCCGGGCAAGCGCCTGCCCACAAAAAAAGCGTTTTCCTAGCCGAATCACGCAGATCATTCCTCCAAAAGTTAGTTTATGCTAACTATTATAACGTGCTGTCACTACGCTTGTCAATTCCCTTTGGCGCACTCAAATGAGTGGCTGCTCGTTAATGATCAGCTTGAACTGCAGACCCAGCTTTTCCGCCGCCTTGCGGCACAGGATCATCCGCTCCAAGAAGATTTCAAAATAGTCCATAACGGAGCTGTAGCGCGTGTCAATGACCAGCTTCAGCTTGACGAGCGTCTTTGCCTCGTTGATGCGCAACTGAGATTCCTTCACCGAATAGTTCACACGGTCGTGAATATCGAAGGAGGCGATGTCCGCGTTGCGGACGCGGCTGCGGCGCACATCCGACTTGTCCGCCAAAATGAGCGCCGCCGACACGGCGTCCACCGGCACGCCCGTCCCCTCGTCGTGATTGCCGATCGCCGTGACGATCGTCGCGATCTCGCCCGGTTCCATCCCCAGCTTGTCTAGGATGCGGAAGGCCATCACCGCGCCGCTCTGCGAATGCTCGATGCGGTTGACCAGATTGCCGATGTCGTGCAGATACCCGGCGATCTTGACCAGCTCGATCTGCTCCGTCGGAAAGCCGAGCGTTTCCAAAATATACCCCGCGGTTTCGGAAACCTTGGTCACATGGGCAAAGGAATGTTCGGTAAAGCCGAGCGCACGGAGCGATTCGTCCGCCTTTTGGATATAGGTGCGGATCGCGGGATCCTGCCGTAGCTCCTCGTAGGTCATAGCGCCTCCTCAGTTCTCCTCCGGCTGCTCCTGTGCCGGGCTTTGCTTTTTCGCATCGTATTCGTCCAAAAAGTGCACCTTCCTGCGGTCCTTTTTATAGGCGATGATCGTGTCCAGATTGACATTTTCCACGCTGCGGAAGATGTGGTTTTCCACCCCGGGGTTGGTCTTTTTCATCTGCCGGATCAGCGCCTTGACCTCCATACGCTTGGACTTCGTCTCCTCGTTGTTGCAGGTCGTGCAGGTGTCCGTGAATTTGCAGGCGCACTGGATAAAGTGCAGGTGGTTGTCGTCCCGCCAGGCCTGGATGTCCGCCTCGCGGATCAAATACATCGGGCGGATGAGCTCCATCCCGGGGAAATTCGTGCTGTGCAGCTTGGGCATCATCGTCTGGATCTGCGCCCCCCACAGCATGCCCATCAGGATCGTCTCGATCACATCGTCATAATGATGCCCGAGTGCGATCTTGTTGCAGCCCAGCTCCTGCGCATAGTGGTAGAGGTGCCCCCGCCGCATCCTAGCGCACAGATAGCACGGCGATTTTTCGATGGTATATACCGATTCAAAAATATTGGATTCAAAGATGCGGATGGGCACCTGCAAATTCCGGGCGTTCTCCTCGATCACGCGCCGGTTTTCCGGGCTATATCCCGGATCCATGACCAGAAATTCCACCTCGAACGCGAATTTGTTGTGCCGCTTCAGCTCCTGAAACAGCTTGGCCATGAGCATGGAATCCTTGCCGCCCGAAATGCAGACGGCGATCTTGTCGCCCTCCTGCACCAGTTCATAGTCGCGGATCGCCTTGGTGAACCTGCTCCACAGCTTTTTGTGGAACTTCTTCTGGATGCTCCCCTCGACTCTTTTCGCGAGCTGTTCCGCCTCCTGCTTCTGCATCTGGTGGTGCAACCACCCGAAATAGCCGCCCTGTAGGCTATATACCTCGAAAAACCCCTGCGCGCGCAGCGCGTCGGTCATCTCCCGGCTGTACTGCCCGCGCGTGCAGTACAGCACCCGCTTTTTCTCCTCTTCCTTGGGGAGAGTTTCCGCCAGCTCCTCCGGCCGGATCGCCTCCGCCCCCGGGAGCATGCCGTATTCCTGCATGGCCGCCTCCCGAATATCGATCAGGCGGTAGCTCCCTGCCGCCCAGTTCTCCAATGTCTCTATGGTGATCTCTGTTTCCAAATTTGCCTCTTTCGCCCCGGTCCCGCCGGAGGTCTTCTTCGGAAAATTTCGGCCCGCCCGACGGGCCCGTCTCTATCTTACCAAAGCCGCCGCCGTTTTTCAAAGCTTTTCGTGCAGCAGCCCCACCGTCCGCCGCGCCGCCCATAAAAAACGGCGCCGGAGCCCCATGCCCCAACGCCGTTTGCCGCTTCCGCTCAATCTGCCGCGATGCGCCAGCCCTCCGCCCGCGCGCGGATCTCCGTAAAGCGCCGATAGATCCCGCCTTGACGAAGCAATTCCTCGTGCGTGCCGGCCTCTGCGATGCGCCCGTCCGCCACCACCAGGATCTGCGAGGCGCTGCGCACCGTCGCCAGGCGGTGTGCGATCGTGATGATCGTCTTGCCGCGCGTCAGCTCCGAGATCGCCTGCTGGATCAGATGCTCGTTTTCCGGGTCGATGCTGGCCGTCGCCTCGTCCAGAATGACGACCGGCGCATCCTTCAAGATTGCCCGCGCGATGGAGATACGCTGCCACTCTCCGCCGGACAGCGTGCCGCCGCCCTCGCCCAGCACCGTGTCATATCC
>CAKTFI010000072.1 GCA_934555865.1 uncultured Christensenellaceae bacterium
GGGCTGGACACCGAGCTGCGCGAGGACAGCCTCAGTCAGGGGCAGAAGCAGCTGCTGTGCATCACGCGCGTCATGCTCTGCCTGCCGCCGATGCTGATTTTGGACGAGGCGACCTCCTCCATCGATACGCGGACGGAGATCAGGATCCAGGAAGCGTTTGCCCGCATGATGCAGGGGCGGACGAGCTTCATCGTCGCGCACCGCCTGTCGACCATCCAGTCGGCCGATGTGATCCTCGTCATGCGCGACGGCAACATCATCGAGCAGGGGACGCATCAGGAGCTGCTTGCCAAGCAGGGCTTTTACGCCAACCTGTACAACAGCCAGTTCAAGCATTAAGAGAACAGAGTAACCGCATGGTGCGCCGTGCGGTTCTTTTTTTGCCGTTTACGACCGCCCTTTCACAATTGCATCCCGGGGCGGTTGTGCTATAATGAGAAAAAAGGGCAGGGGAGGAAGTGATTCTATGCAGACAACGATTGTGCCGTCGCGGGAATTTTTGCGGGAGGCGTTCGTGCTCGTTTCAGAAGCGGTGCCGGACGCAATCCTGGAGATCCGCTACGCCTCGAGCTATAATTTTGTCGGTAGGCCGATCGACGGGTACGAGCAGCCCTGCGCAATCCTGACGCGGCAGGCGGCCGATGCACTGCGCAAGGTGAGCGATGCAGCGCGCGCCCGGGGGTACCGGCTCAAGATCTATGACGCCTATCGTCCCGCGCGGGCGGTCGCGCACTTTGCCCGCTGGGCGGAGCAGGCGGAGGCGGTGGAGATGCAGAAGGTCTTTTACCCGGGCGTGGACAAGGCGGACCTGTTTTCGCTGGGCTATATCGCCCGGCAGTCGGGCCACAGCCGCGGCAGCACCGTGGACCTGACGCTGGTGGAGGAGCGGACGGGCCGGGAGGTGGACATGGGCGGCGCATTCGACCTCTTCGGTGAGCGTTCGCATGCGGATTATACGAGCACGCTGACACCGGCGCAGATCGCCGGACGGCTGCTGCTGCGGGACCTATTGTGTACGCACGGCTTTTTGCCGCTGGAAAGCGAATGGTGGCACTTCACCCTGCAAAATGAGCCCTTCCCGGACACCTATTTCGACTTCCCGGTCAATCCCGTGCCCTGGATGTGCGGCAGGGAAGATGCATGAAACGCTTTGACACGCATGTGCACCTGACGGACGCGGCCTTGAGCGTGGGCGGCCGTTTGGCAGAGGCGCTTTTGGGAGCAGAGGCCTTCCTTTGCTGTGCCACCTCGCTTGCGGACAGCCGGGCGGTCGTCTCCCTGGCGGCGCGGGAGGCGAAGGTGTTTGCGGCGGTCGGCGTACACCCCGCGTTTTGCGATGCGCAGGCGCTTCCCCACTTGCGGGAGGGTCTGGAGGACATCCTCCGGGCGCAGCCGGCGCGCATCCGGGCGGTGGGGGAGATCGGGCTGGACGCGCGCAAAGGTCAGCCGCCGCAGGCGCTGCAGGAGGCTTTTTTCCGGGAACAGCTCTCCTTTGCCGGGGCGCATGACCTGCCCGTCAGCCTGCATTGCGTGCAGGCGGCGCAGCGGCTGTGGGAGGCGCTGCGGGCGGAGGGCATCCGCCGCGGAGCGGTGCACGGATTTTCGGCGGGCAGGGAGCTGGCGCGGCAGTTTCTGGATCAGGGGATGTATTTGGGCATCGGCATGGCCGCGAGCCGCGAAAACGCCCGGCGCGTCCGGGAAGCGATCGCCTATGCGCCGCTCGACCGCCTGCTTTTGGAGACGGACAGTCCGTCGATGCCGCCGCCGGGCTATGGGGCGGTGAATATGCCGGAGACAATCCGGCTGCCGGCGCGCGTAGTCGCCGAGATCAAACAATTGGACATCGAAACCGTGTGGGCGCAGACCTTTAAAAACGCCTGCACGCTGTTTGCGGTTGAGGGGGAAGTATGAGCATGGACTTATCGCGCGCCCGGCTGGTATTGGGCGAAGAGGCGCTTTTGCGCCTTGTAAACGCGCATGTGGCGATCTTTGGCTTGGGCGGCGTCGGTTCCTTTGCGGCTGAGGCGATCGCCCGCGCGGGCGTGGGGCATATCACGCTGGTCGACAAGGACACGGTCGACCCGAGCAATGTCAATCGGCAGCTCCTGGCGCTCTCGGACACGATCGGGCAGCAAAAGACGGCGCTCATGCGGGAACGGATCCTGCGCATCCATTCGGAGGCGGAGGTCGTGTGCCGCCCGGTCTTTTTTGGCGCGGATACGGTGGACAGCTTTGATTTTTCGCAATACGACTATGTGTTGGACGCGATCGACACGGTGAGCGCCAAGATCCTGCTTGCGGAGCGCTGCTACGAGGCGGGCACTCCGCTCGCAAGCTCTATGGGGACGGGCAACAAGCTGGACCCGACGCGGTTTGAGGTGGCGGACATCTACGAGACCTCCGTCTGCCCGCTCGCAAGAGTGATGCGGCGGGAGCTGAAGCGGCGCGGGATCCCCTCGCTTCGGGTCGTATATTCCCGGGAGGAGCCCTTACAGCCGCGGGAAAAGCTGGCCGTCAACGACCGCAAGCTCGCGCCTGGGAGCCTCAGCTTTGTGCCGCCGGTCGCCGGGATGATCCTGGCCGGGGTCGCGATCCGGTCGATCGCCGGGGTCGGCGAATAAGGCTGCCTCAGGCGAGGTCTCATACCGTATCGGGAGGAAAGGGCGTTGTGCACCGGGGAGGATTTTGCCGCCGGCGAGGTGGCACCTATCATGCAACTTAGCGCCTTGTTGGAAGAATTGACAGTCACAAGGGTGCGCACGGAGATCGTAAACCTGGTGCGGTTGACGCCGCAGACAGCATAGGTGCTGCGAAACGGTAAAGAACAGACCGCTCCGACCGAGCAAGTTCGCTTGGAGGGGAAGCGGATTCGTAACCTCCCTGGAGGGAGAGAGTATTCCCGTGGACGGCGTAATCGTTGCCGAGCAGACCTCGATCAACCAGGCTAGTCATGACCGGCAAGTCTTTGCCGGTCGACCTGGCAGGCCGCTGGGTAATATGGGTATCTGCGTGGCCGGCGGGCTCATTGCCCGGTATGCGCACTGCTGCTCCTCTAAGAGAATCGGTTTCTGGCAAATATAAAACCGCCCTCCTCAAAAAAGGGAAGGACGGTTTTTCATTCGTGGGCGGCTTCGTCCAGCATTGTGTGGTTCTGTTGGATCGTCGTGTGGATGGACTGCATCTCCAGATCCAGCGCGCTGATGGAATCGGCACAGTTTAACAGCCGTGTGTGCAGGTCTTCCGAAATGGCGTTGTCCGCCTTGTATTTCAGCTTGTGCTCCAGGCTAGCCCAGAAGTCCATCGCGATGGTGCGGATCTGGATCTCCACCGCGACGGATTCCGTGCTTTCCGCCAAGAAGATCGGAATCTTGACGATCAGGTGCAGGCTGCGGTATCCGGAGGGCTTGGGGTGCTTGATATAGTCCCGCGTGCGGACGAGCTCAACATCGTCTTGCCCGGTGAGCAGGTCGGCGATGCGGTAGATGTCGTCGATATAGTTGCAGATGACGCGCACGCCCGCGATGTCCGTGATGTTTTCCCGGATGGATTCGTAGGTCATCGGCAGCCCCTTGGCGCGCACCTTATGCAGGATGCTCTTGGGGGATTTCAGGCGGGATTCGATGTGGTGGATCGGGTTATAGTCATACCGCGTTTGAAACTCCTCGTCCAAGATCTCGAGCTTGGTCTGCACTTCCTTGATCCCGGCGTGATAGACCTGCATCTGGTTTGTGAAGTTCTGTACGGTCTTTTCCCAGGAATAGTCTTGCAAAAGCGTTAATTCCGCCTCTGTGAGGATGCGCGTCGGTTTTTGCTGCATGACGGTGTGCCTCTTTTCGGTCAGATCGTGTAGGAATTCGTATACGAATCGAACTTGCGGATCACCTTTGACGCGCGGAACACAAAGATCAGGTCCGTGATGCCGTCAAAGAGCAGCGAGACGCCCGAGACGATCGCCATCGCGGAAGCCGAAGCAAGCGGCGCCCAGATGACGAAGATGCCGAGCGTGATCGTGATCACGGCGAACAGGAGGTATACCCACCAATCGGCATAGGCGCTGCGCTTCAGCTCAATGCTGTCCTGCACATTCAAGAACCCGTGGATGAGCAGGATGATGCCGAAGAGCACGCTCAAAAACTGCACGACCGTGCCGGGGCGGATGACCGTCCACAGTCCCAGCGCCGACACGACAAGGCCCAGAAACAATCCGGCGTTCGGACCGGCCTGCGGTGCGGAAAAATAGAGGATGATGGAAAGAATCCCCCCGAGCAGCAGCAGCCAACCGGAAAGCAGGCAGATAAACATCGTCGAAGAGGTCGGCCAAAGGATGAGGACCAGGCCGAGGATCATCGTGAGGATCGCCACGAGGATGATGTTTGCTTTTGTGCGCTTTAACCATTCTTTCATAGAGAAACACCCTTTCATTTGCTGAATTTTTGATCGCCGATTGCGGCTTTTCTTAAATAAAGTGTATCACGAGCGAAAATGTAATGCAAGGGAGACAGTCGGTTTTGAAATTCGGAAAATATGGATATTTTGTAAAAAGGCAGTGGCGCTTTTGCACAAATCCCTTGGGCGGGGGAGGGAACTGTGTTAGAATGGAGGTGGGAAGGCGAGGTGGCTATGGAACAGGCAAAGAAAACAGAGGACCGGGAGATCTTTCGGGAGGACGTGCCCCTGGCGCAGGAGGTCGTCTGCCGGAGCCGAGCGGTCATGCAGGCGGCCAAAAAGCTGCACATGAGTATTTCCGGCGGCATGCCGGGCACGCGCCTGCGGCGGGAGTCGGTCGAGGCGAATCTGTCCCGCCTGCGGGAGGCGATGGAGGACTTGGAGTTTCAGCTCCGCGTAGAGACGCTCAACGAAGAGGACACACAGGAATTGACTTCGCTTTGAGAATATAGTATTATAGCAAAAGATGCGGATATGGCGGAATTGGCAGACGCGCCAGACTTAGGATCTGGTGCCTTCGGCGTGCAGGTTCGACCCCTGTTATCCGCACCATGAAAAACGCCGATGCGAAAGCAGTTCGGCGTTTTTTTTACCAAATGGAGAGAGATTTGTTTTTGCTGCATTGGACTCTGAACGCGCTTGCTTGAATGCAAAAAATAAGATTTATTTTGCGGGAAA
>CAKTFI010000073.1 GCA_934555865.1 uncultured Christensenellaceae bacterium
CGAAACGGCCTTTCGCGGACGGGTGTGCTGGACGCGGACACCTATGTCAAGCTCTTTTCCCGCGATGCGGTGCGCGCCGCGGCAGGCACCGCGATCCGCCGCGTGACCGGGCCGCGCATTTTGGCGACGGCCAAGGCGTATGGGAGCCTGACGCCGTGGAGCGAGGTGGCGGAGGTCTTTGCGGAGGGGAGCCGGGCCACGGTGCAGGACCTGTACACGGGCTATACCTATGCGGTGATCCGGACCGGCGGGCGCAACCATGCGGATGTGCAGCCGGCAAGCGAAGAAGCACTTTCCACCTTTAAGAAGTGCTTTGGCGGCTCCTTCACCTGGGAAAAGCGTCCGGCGGTGGTAGAGATCGACGGAAAGCGGTATGCAGCCTCCGTCTTTGGCTACCCGAATGCGGACGAATCGCGGGGATACTGCTCGCTTGCGGGGAGCATTTGCCTCTATTTTTATGAAAGCACGGCGGACATCGGCGGGATCGCCGACGCAGAGCACACGACCAATGTGTATCTGGCGTCGCAGGCAGCCGGGGGAAGCAAGTGATGGTGCAGATCACAAAGATCCAGCCGCAGAAGCGCAACAAGAACCGCTTTAACCTGTATACCGAGGAGGGGTTTTTGACCTCGCTTTCCTATGAGACGCTGCTGAAATTCCACATCCAGGAGGGCGGTGTGCTGGAGGAGGCGGTCTTGGAGGCGGCTCGCGCCGAGGATACCGTGAAATACGCTAAGGAGCAGGCGATGCAGTATGTCGCCTATGCGCCGCGCAGCCAGCGGCAGGTCGAGCAGCAGCTGGCCAAAAAGGGCGTGGACGAGCAGAGCATTGCCGGTGCGGTCGAGACGATGAAAAAGTACGGCTATATCGACGACGCCGCCTATGTGCAGGAGTTCGTGCGCAGCTATGCCAAGCGGATGGGCGCGCAGGCGATCCGGCAGAAGCTGATGCAGAACGGCGTGTCCGGCCGGGTGGTGGAGGAAAACCTCTCGCTTTCCGACGAAGCGCAGCTGGAGACGGCCTGCGCGATCCTCGCAAAGCAGGCGAAGAAGTATCAGACGCTGGAGCCGCAGAAGGCCAAGCAGCGCATGTACGCGATGCTTGCGCGGCGGGGGTTTTCCGGCGAGGTGATCCGCCGGGCTATGGCGCGCGCAGGCGAGAGCCTGGATGAATAAAATTGTGAAGAAAAGATGAAAATTAGAAAAGCGGAGCAATCGCAAGGAAAACGGAGAGATTTTCAGCAAACTGCATGAAATAGGGAAAAAACAGGATGCACATGCTCTTGTATAATTTGCCGACTTCCCTATAATAAGAATTGTTAGCACTCGATGTGTAAGAGTGCTAACACAACACGGACAGAAAACGATGTAAAACGAAAAGGAGAACAATCTTATGAAATTGAAACCTTTGGCAGACAGAGTTGTAATTAAATCGATAGAAGCGGTAGAGACGACCAAGAGCGGCATCGTCCTCCCCGGTAGCGCGAAGGAAAAGCCACAGGTGGCGGAAGTCGTCGCGGTTGGCCCCGGCGGGATGGTGGACGGCAAGGAAGTCACCATGCTGGTCAAGGAAGGCGATAAGGTCATCTATTCCGAATATGCGGGCACGAAGGTCAAGATGGACGGCGAGGAAGTCATCATCGTGCGGCAGGCAGATATTCTCGCCATTGTAGAATAAAAAAAGAGTACGGAGGGATTCGATATGGCAAAGCAGTTGAAATTCGGTGAAGACGCAAGACGCGCGCTAGAAAGCGGCGTAAATCAGCTTGCAAATACGGTAAAGATCACGCTGGGGCCGAAGGGCAGAAATGTCGTGCTGGACAAGAAGTTCGGTTCCCCGCTCATCACCAACGACGGTGTGACTATCGCGAAGGAGATTGAGCTGGAAGATCCGTTTGAAAATATGGGTGCACAGCTGGTGCGCGAAGTCGCGACCAAGACCAACGATGTCGCGGGCGACGGCACGACCACGGCGACGCTGATGGCGCAGGCCATCATCCGCGAGGGCCTCAAGAATGTGGCGGCCGGCGCGAACCCGATGGTGATCCGCAACGGCATCAACAAGGCGACGGCGGCGGCGGTCGAGGGGCTTAAGGAAATGTCCAAGCCGATCGAGGGCACGGCGGCCATCGCGCAGGTCGCGGCGATTTCCGCGAGCAACGAGGAAGTCGGCCATCTGATCGCGCAGGCGATGGAAAAGGTCGGCAACGAGGGCGTCATCACGGTCGAGGAATCCAAGACGATGAAGACCGAACTGGTCGTCGTCGAAGGCATGCAGTTTGACCGCGGGTATGCGTCCGCCTACATGGCGACGGATACGGATAAGATGGAAGCCGTTCTGGACGATCCGATGATTCTCATCACGGACAAGAAGATCTCGAATATTCAGGAAATCCTGCCGATTCTGGAACAGATCGTACAGATGGGCAAGAAGCTGCTCATCATCGCGGAGGATATCGAAGGCGAAGCGCTGGCGACGCTGGTCGTCAACAAGCTGCGCGGCGTGTTCAACTGCGTGGCGGTCAAGGCCCCGGGCTTTGGCGACCGCAGAAAGGCCATGCTGGAAGACATCGCGACGCTGACCGGCGGCACGGTGATCTCGGAAGAGGTCGGTCTGGAGCTGAAGTCGGCGACCATCGACATGCTTGGCCGTGCGCGTCAGGTGAAGGTCGACAAGGAAAACACCATCATCGTCGAAGGCAAGGGCGACCCGGCGGCTATCAAGGCGAGAGTCAGCTCCATCAAGGCGCAGATCGAGGAAACGACCTCGGACTATGACAAGGAAAAATTGCAGGAGCGCCTGGCGAAGCTGTCCGGCGGCGTGGCGGTAATCCAGGTCGGCGCGGCGACGGAGACGGAGATGAAGGAAATGAAACTGCGCATCGAGGACGCGCTCGCGGCGACGAGAGCGGCTGTCGAGGAAGGCATTGTCCCGGGCGGCGGCACGGCGATGCTCAAGACCGAGGGCAAGGTCAAGGCTCTGCTGGATACGATCGACGATGCGGACGAGAAAACGGGCGTCAAGATCGTGTTGCGCGCATTGGAGGAACCGATCCGTCAGATCGCGGCCAACGCGGGCGTAGAGGGCAGCATCATCGTGGAAAACATCCGCAAGAACCCCTCGGCTTCCTATGGCTATGATGCGAAGAACGAAGTGTATGTCGACATGATCGAGGCAGGTATCCTCGACCCGACCAAGGTGACGCGTTCCGCGCTCCAGAATGCGGCTTCGGTGGCGGCAATGCTGCTCACGACCGAGAGCATCGTGACGGATATTCCCACGAAGGAAGAACCGGCGCCGGCGGCTGGCGCACCGGGCATGGGCGGCATGTACTAAGCCGCAAAAACGGCCTAGAAATGCCTGATCTTGCGGGCTAAGCGGCGCGGCTGCGCCGGAATTGCTCCGAGATCAGAAAAAAGAAAGAACAGAACCCCGATCCCTGTCAAAGGCAGGCGTCGGGGTTTTTTGTCTCTCGATTTCGGTATGCCCGGGAAGACAGCCCCGTTTTTTTTGCGAAAGCACTTTCCGAAATGCTTGGGCTGAGAAAAGCCTACCCGGGCGGCGACCTCGCCGATCGGTGCGCCCGTTTCCCGGAGCAGCGCGGCCTCTCCCGACAGCACGTGGAGGAATGGCAGGTCCTCGTGCCAGTGCATGACCGGAAAGCCGGGCCGGGGTTGCGGGGAGCGCTGTTGTCATCCACAATAGGCAGAACCAGGTAGGGGAAGTCCGTGTTTTGCTTCCGGTTAATCGAATGGATATAGGGCTGCTGCGCCGTGGGAGGCTCCTTGGTTTGGATGGATCGTGCTATCTTTTTGAATGATTTCCGATAGCTTCATGTTCCGGATTGCAATATAATGATACAATAGAGAAGGACGAAGGCGAGGAGAAAAGCCGGTTGTTCCTTCCGAAAATAAGGATTGAGGCAGGAGGATTGTATGGTCGAACAGGCAGTAGAGAAGATGATCACCTTTTACCGGGGCAATCTGCACGACATCGCGCACTTTTTGAAGGTGTGGGCGCTGGCGCAGACGATCGGCCGGGCCGAGGGGCTGGACGGGGAAACGCAGCAGGTGTTGGAGCTTGCGGCCATGGTGCATGACATCGCGTGCCCCCTATGTCGGGAAAAATACGGCAATACCAGCGGGAAAAATCAGGAATTGGAAAGCCCGCCGCTGGTGGAGGCCTTCTTTTTGGAGCTGCCCGTTCCGGCAGAGACGGTGGCGCGCGTTTCCTGGCTGGTCGCGCATCACCACACCTATACGGGGGTCGAGGGGCTGGATCACCGGATCCTGCTGGAGGCGGATTTCCTGGTGAACGCGGACGAGAGCGGCTATGCGAAGGCGGCGATCTGCCAGGCGCGGGAGCGCATTTTTCGGGCGCAGGCGGGCATTCGCCTGCTAGACGAGATGTATCTGGGAGGAACTGCGCAGTGAGATCTCAAAACCGGGCGGAAATCCAGCGGGCCTTTACGCAGCAGGCCGATGGATTTGAGAGCGAGAAGATGAATTTTTCCAAACAGTCCTACCTGCACGAGATCGTTTTGCGGATCGACCCGCAGGAAACGGACGAGGTGTTGGAGGTCGCGGCGGGGACATGCGCTTGCGGGCGGGCGATCGCGCCGCGGGCGGGGCATGTGATCTGCCTCGATATGACGCCCGCCATGCTGCGCGTGGGACGGGAAGCGGCCGCGCGGGAAGGGAACGCCAACCTGAGCTTTGTGCTGGGTGACGCGGCGGAGCTGCCCTTTTTGGAAAACAGCTTTGACATCGTGCTCTCGCGCCTGGCGTTTCACCACTTTCCGGTCGCGGAACCGCCGTTTGCGGAGATGGTGCGCGTGCTGAAGCCGGGCGGCAAACTGGTGCTCTCGGATATGGAGGCGGCGCCCGAGGCCCTTCGCGACACGGAGGATGCGCTGGAGCGGCTGCGCGATCCATCGCATGTCCGCTGCCTTTCGCAGGCGGAGATGCGGGCGCTGTATGCGCGGCATGGCCTGGACATCCGGG
>CAKTFI010000074.1 GCA_934555865.1 uncultured Christensenellaceae bacterium
GTCTATGCCCTTGGAACCGGCGCCTTTCGGCAGATCAACTTCTTGGGCCTGGGGTGCAGGTCGATGTCTATGCCGAACGCATGACGGATGCGCAGCTCGGCCTCTTCTGTCTCGTGGGCGCGTTGGCGACGCTCTGCGCCGGGCAGCTTCTGGCGGCGATGGCCAAACGCATCTGTCGCGCCAAGAGCAAGCTGACTACACGACGATTGCGCTGCTGCTCCTTGACCCGCTGTATCTGAGCGTCCTGTGCGGCTTTTTTGGCGGCGGGGACATGAACGGGATCGCACGGCTCCTGCCGGAATGGATCGCCAGATGCCTGTTCGGCGCGCTGCTGCTCGGAAACGGGCTGCTCTTTTGGAAGCGCGTGCTGCCGCTCTATCGCCGATCCTTTGCAGCGTGATGGAGAGGGAACAGCAAAATGGCGACATCTAAGGAATATATCGAATTTGTGCAGGAGCAGCTGACGGAATTTGAAGGCATCACCGTGCGGAAAATGTTTGGCGAGTACATGGTGTATGTGCATGGCCGGGCGATCCTGCTCGTGTGCGACGACACGGTGTTTGTAAAAAAGCGGCCGGAGGTCGCCGCCGTGATGCGGGGCGCGCCGGAGGGCCTTCCCTACGAAGGGGCCAAGCCCCATTATCTCTGCGACATCGAGGATCGGGCGCTGCTGCGCAGGCTCGTCCCCCTTTTGGAAGCGACGGCGCCGCCTCCTCGGAAGAGGAAGCCCCGGGAAACATAATGGGAAACATAAGACCGGATCAAAACGCTGACTGAAAACGGCAGAGTCGGCAAAGCAAAATTGAACTTTTGGGGGGATTGACAAAGTCAACCCCTCAAATTATAATATTCAATATACAACGATCGTTATATAAAAGAAGATCTGTATTGCAAAGGGGATGGATCGCGGTCAAGGTCAGAAGCGCCCGCGGGGGCGCATGGGTTCGCCGGAAAAAGGCGGGCTGCCACAGGACAGCGGCGGCGTCTATGCTTTTTGTAGGCAGCCGGGCAAAATTTCTCTTGCGTCGACAGTGGTCAAGTTTCATAATAGGAAGGGAAACGGAGATGAAAGTACTGGTATTCCACGGAATCCCCAAGCGTGAGCAGAGCGATACTTTGCATATCACACGGGCGTTTCTGGACGGCATCCAGCAGGCTGCGCCGCAGGAGGTCGAAGTCCTCCCGGTGAGCAGGCTGCACAACGAATTTTGCACCGGCTGCTTTGCCTGCAAGCGCAACGGTGGAATCTGCCGCCAAGCGGACGATATGGCGGAGGTTCTGGAGAAGATCCTCGCAAGCGATCTGCTGCTGTTCAGCTTTCCGCTGCACAGCTATGGCATGCCCGCGGCGCGATGGTCAAGGTGGGGGATCGCTACGCATATGTGGGACAGCGCAACTATTCGCACCTTCGGTATCTGATGATCTGCGGGTGCAGATTCCCCAACAGCCGCCGGAATTTTGAACCGGCAGCGGCGCAGTTCCGCCTGCTTTTCCCGCAGCATCATACGTTTTTGACGGTGCCGGAAAGTCCGATGTTTAACGCGCCGGAGGCGGCTGCTGTGATCGGGCCGCGCTTGGCGCTGGTGCGCGAGGCGGGTCGGCAATATGCAAAAAGGGGAGAGATCGGCGCGGCGCTCCTGGCGGAGATCGGCACGCCGATGATTCCGGAAGAGGTATATGCCAGGATCGTCAACGGCGAAGCCTGAGGGCGGGATTTTTTAGAAAACGATCCGTTTATAGGAGGAGAAAAACAATGGCGAAAAAGCAAAGCCCGGCGGAGGTGATCCGCATCGCCCATCTGCACAAGGCGTTTGGAGCGGTGCAGGCGGTGCGGGACCTTTCGTTTCAGGTGCGGCAGGGAGAATTGTTCGCGTTTCTCGGCGTCAACGGCGCGGGGAAGTCGACGACGATCTCCATCCTGTGCGGTCAGCTGGCCGCCGACCGGGGAGAGATCGAGATCTGCGGGCAGCCGGTGCAGAAGGAATCCGCGCTGGTCGCGCGCAAGTTGGGCGTGGTCTTTCAAAATTCTGTGCTAGACCGGCCGCTCACTGTGCGGGAGAACCTGCAAAGCCGCGCTGCGCTGTATGGGATCACCGGGAAGGCCTTTGAGGCGCGCCTACATGAGCTGGCGGAATTCTTGGATTTCCAGCCGCTCTTAGGACGCACGCTGGGCAAGCTCTCGGGCGGACAGCGCCGGCGCATCGACATCGCCCGCGCGCTGCTTCACCGGCCGGAGATCCTCATCCTCGACGAGCCGACGACGGGTCTGGATCCGCAGACGAGGAAGCTCCTGTGGGATGTCGTTTCCGACCTGCGCCGGCGGGAGAACATGACGGTCTTCCTCACGACGCACTATATGGAAGAGGCGGCGGACGCGGACTATGTCGTCATTTTGGATCACGGACAGATCGCCGCCGAGGGGACGCCGCTGCAGCTGAAAAACGCCTATACGGGCGATTTTATCACGCTGTACGGCGTGGAGGAGGACGCCGTCCGCACGCTGGGGATGCCCTATGAAAAGCTGCGGGACGCCTATCGGGTCTCTGTGCCGGATACGGCGGCGGCGACGCGCCTGATCGTGGAGCATCCGGCGCTTTTTTCGGACTATGAGATCACCAAAGGAAAGATGGACGAGGTCTTTCTCGCGGCGACGGGCAAGCGTTTGCAGGGAGGAATGGACGCATGAAACAGGTCTTGGCGCTGGTACGGCGCAACATAAAGCTCTATTTTCGCGACAAGGGGTTGTTCTTCGTATCCCTCATCACGCCGGTCATCCTGTTGGTGCTGTACAGCACCTTTCTAGCCAAGGTATATCGTGAAAGCTTCGCCGCGTCCATCCCGGCGGGGGTGTCCATCGCCCAGGAGCTGCTGAACGCCGTGGTGGGCGGGCAGCTCGCCTCCTCGCTTCTGGCCGTGTCCTGCGTGACGGTCGCGTTCTGTTCCAACACGCTCATGGTGCAGGACAAGGTCAACGGCGCGCGGGGAGACCTCCTGCTGGCGCCTGTCCGCCGCTCCCGCGTGGCGATCTCCTATTTCATCGCCTGCACACTTTCGACGCTGATCGTCAATCTGGTGGCGATGGGGCTGTGCTTTTTGTATCTGGCCGTCACGGGGTGGTATCTTAGTCTGGCCGACGCGCTCTTGCTGACGGGGGATGTGGTGCTCTTGACGCTGTTCGGCGTGGCGCTTTCCTCCTGCGTTCACTTCTTTTTGAATTCGCAGTCGCAGGTCTCTGCCGTGGGGACGATCGTGAGCGCGGGTTATGGCTTCCTGTGTGGGGCCTATATGCCGATCGCCAGCTTCTCGGCAGGGCTGCAAAAGGCGCTGATGTTCCTCCCCGGGACCTATGGCACCAGCCTGCTGCGCAACCACGCGCTGGCCGGTGCGTTCCGCGAGATGGCGCGCCTCGGGTTCCCGGCGGACATCCTCTCGCAGATCCGCGATTCCATCGACTGCAACCTGTATTTTTTTGACAAGTCGGTGCCGCAGGGGGCGATGTATGCCGTGCTCGTGGGGGCGATCCTGCTCTGCATGGGGGTGTATATCCTCTGCAACAATCTCCGCAAGAAGGAGAACTGAGCCTATGAAATCGGAAAAGTGGGGGACTTGGGTCTCTGCGCTGCTCTATGTGGCGCTGGGCGGCGCGCTGGGGAGGGCCTTAGGCGATTTGCTCTTCTCCGGGCAAGCGGAGCTGCCGTTCGGGGAAAAGCTGTTCCTCCTCGGCGGGGCGCTGCTGCTGGTGTATCTGGCGGGCATGATCCAGACGATCCTGCACGAGGCGGGGCACCTGCTGTTCGGGCTGCTCAGCGGGTATCGGTTCTGTTCCTTCCGGATCGGGCAATGGATGCTGGCCCGGCAAAACGGCGCTCTGCGCCTCTGCCGGTTTTTCCTGGCCGGGACGGCAGGGCAGTGCCTGATGGACCCGCCGGATATGCGGGAGGGCAAGCTGCCGTATGTGCTGTATAACCTGGGCGGTGTGATCCTGAACGCGGCATCGGCGCTGCTGTTCTTTTGGATGTATCGCCTCTGTGCAAGCGGCGGGACAGCGCTATTTGCCTTCTTCTGCTTGACACTCAGCCTGATGGGGGCGGCCTATGCGCTGCTCAACGGGATCCCCATGCGCGTGCAGCTCGTCGACAACGACGGACGCAACGCCTGCTCCCTCGGCAAAGACCCGGCGGCGCTGCGCGCATTCTGGCTCCAGCTGCGCATCAACGCGGCCAAGACCTCGGGGCAGCGCCTGCGGGACATGCCCGTCGCCTGGTTCCGCTTCCCGGCGGAAGCGGAGCTTCAAAACCCCATGATCGCCGCAGAGGCGGTGGAGTTTATCGACTGCCAGATGGACCTGCACCAATTTGCACAGGCGGCGCGGACGATTGATTGGCTGCTGCAGGCAAAGACGGGGCTCTTGGGGCTGCACCGGAATCTGCTGCTCTGCGATCGGCTGTACTGCGCCCTCTTGCTAGGAGAGGACGCTGCGCCCTATGACACGCCGGCTATGGCCAAGTTTCGCAAGCAAATGTCCCCTTATCCGAGCGTGATTCGCACGGAGTATGCCCGGGCATTACTCGCAGAGCGGGACGAGGCGAAGGCAACTGCGTTTCAAGCGCGGTTTGACCAGCTGACGAAGCGGTATCCCTATCAGGGGGATCTGGAAAGCGATCGCGAGTGTATGGAGCTGGCAAGGCGGGTGGCGCAGGGCTGCCCCTTGCAAGAGGAGACGGCGCTTCCATAAAAAAGGGCTTGCTTTTTTCTAAAAATCTGTTATAATAATTTCTGCGTGGGAAACGCAGAGTATCTGGGTATGGCGCAGCTTGGTAGCGTGCTTGAATGGGGTTCAAGAGGCCGGAGGTTCAAATCCTCTTACCCAGACCATGAAAAACGCCGATGCGAAAGCAGTTCGGCGTTTTTTTACCAAATGGCGAGAGATTTGTTTTTGCTGCATTGGACTCTGAACGCGCTTGCTTGAATGCAAAAAATAAGATTTATTTTGCGGGAAA
>CAKTFI010000075.1 GCA_934555865.1 uncultured Christensenellaceae bacterium
GCAGGAGACCGCCTGGACGGCCGGGCAGAGTGTCGGGTGGGTGACGGGATCTCCGTGCTGCGCCCGGGGGAAGTACAGGGAATCGTGATCTCCGGCATGGGCGGGCCGCTCATCCTGCGCATTTTGCAGGCCGGATTGCCCGTGGCACAGGCGTGTTCTTGGATCGTCATCTCGCCGCAGAGTGGGGTCGACCTGGTGCGGCGTGCGCTTGCGGATCTGGGATTTGGCATCGAGGCAGAGGATGCCGCGCTGGACCAGGGAAAATGGTACCCGATCCTGCGGCTGCGCCCGGGGGTGCTTGAACCCTATGCGGAAGCGGAATTCTATACCGGCAAGCCGGAGCGCATGGTCGACCGGCAACGGTTTTTGGCGTATATGCGCTATCTGGCCGACCGGCAGCGGGGCGCCGTGCAAAAGGCGGCGGGTAGCCAGGGCGAAGCGGCGACGAAACGGCTGCTCGCGATCTATGAAGCGGCAGCGGAGGAACAGCGATGAAACAGAGCATTACGGCAGCGGAATTTGCCGCTGTGGTGGAGAAATTTACGCCGCCTGCGGCGGCCTATGCGTGGGACAACAGCGGGTATAACCTCCGCTGTCACGACCGTGTGCAAAAGGTGCTGGTCGCGCTCGATTTGACGATGCCGCTCTTGGCGGAGGCGCAGGCGGGCGGGTACGACACCATCCTCACGCATCATCCGGTGCTGTTTCATGCGCAGAAGCAGCTTTGGCAGGCGCAGCCGGTGGACGCCCTGGTCATGCAGGCGATCCGGCAGGGCTGCAATGTCTATTGCGCGCACACTTCGTTTGACTGTGCGCCGCAGGGTATGAACTGGGTGCTGGCCCAAAAGTTCTCCCTGCGGGAGGTGCGGCCCCTGCAGGTCGAGGCGCGCGGGGCGGACGGGTCGCCCACGGCCGTGCTGGGCAGCGTGGGCGAGCTCGCAGAGCCGATGACGACGGCGGATTTTGCCGCTCTGGTGAAGCGGACGCTGGATGCGCAGGATGTGCGCTATACGCCGGGCACGGGAAGCGTGTTGCGGGTCGCCCTGCTCGGCGGCGCGGGGGGCGAGGCGATCTATCCGGCGGCAGAGGCCGGGGCGGACGCGCTTGTCACCGGCGAGGTGAAGCACAACTTTTTCCGCGAGGCGGCGCAGCTCGGTATCGCGGTGTGCGAGGCGGGGCACTATGACACCGAAAAGGTTTTCCGCACGCACCTGCGCATGTGTTTACAAAAAGAGTTTTTTGCGTTACAATATAATATAAAAGTAGAAGAATCGGAAATCGAGGCGGCGCCCTATCGTGCGGTGTGACGGCCTCAGGCATCTGAATGCGTAAAATCTTTAGAAGGAGGTGCCGGTATTGATGGATCAAATGCGTCAATTATGGGAATATCAGCAGAAGGATATGGCGCTCGACCGTTTCGACGAGGAACAGAAGAACACGCCGACCCGCAAGCGGCTGGTAAAATTGCAGAGATATTTGAAAAACAGCCAGAAAAAGGTGAACAGCCTGGAGGCGCGGGCTTTGCAGCTCCAAGGGGAAATGCAGAGCGTGGAAAAGCAGTATGGCGTGCTGGAAGGCGACCTGGATGAGCTGGAAAAGGACATCGGGTATTACAGCGAGTGCGGCGACGAGGAGTTGGACGCGCAGCAGGTAAAGGAAGTCATGCAGCAGGCTGCGGCGCTGGTGGAGCAGTCCGAAAAGCTCAAGGAGAGCCTGCAGGCGATGCAGCAGGAAGTCGATCAGTCGGATAAGACGGTGCGGGAGCTTTTGCAGAAGATGCTTTCTGCCAAGAAGGAATACGACGCTCTGAGGGTAGAACACCAAAAGGAGTTGGACGGCGGACAGGAGGAGCGCCAGGCGCTGGAGGCAGAAGCCAAGGCGGCGGCGGAGGGGATTTCCCCGGAAATTTTGGAGGAATACGCGCGGATTAAGGGCTTCCGGCCAAATCCGGTCGCGATCCTAAAGGAGAGCCGCTGCAACGGCTGCAATATGCAGCTGCCGGCCGGCGTCGCCGTGCAGATCGCCAAGGGAGATCATCTGGTCACCTGCGAGAACTGCGGGCGGATCCTCATTACAATGGCATAAGGTTTTGAATTGAGCGGAACAAATGACTGCGTCCATAAGGGCGAGGAACGTCCGAGCACCATAGGGCAGAACGCCGGGTAACGCCCGGTGGAGGCGACTCCAAGGAAAGTGCAACAGAAATATACCGCAGCCTTCGGCTGTAAGGGTGGAAAAGCGAGGTAAGAGCTCACTGGGACCATTGGCAACTTTGGCCCCCTGTAAACCCCGTTCGGTGCAAGATTGGTATCGAAGCATTTAATAGCGGCCCGCTACGCTTCGCGTAATCGCTAGAGCCTGCTGGCAACTTCAGGCCCAGATAGATGGTCATATAAACAGAACTCGGCGTATGGGCCGTCTCAATTCAGATTTTTATGGGATTCACGGGGAGCTTTCTCCGTGAATCTTTTGTAAAGAAAAAATTGTTGCATAGAAAACCGAAGTATGCTAGACTATAATTTGCCTGTAGGCATTTTTTTGTATGTTGAAAAGCAAAAAATCATAAGAAAACGGCGGCTGCAAACGCGCAGCGGGAGGAAGAATAATGGCTACTGTAAAAGAGATTGAGAAGAATAAAGTCCAGATCGAATTTGAAATTTCGCCGGAACTTTTGGAAGCCTCGATGAACAAGGCGTATCAGAAGAATAAGGGAAAATTCCAGGTTCCCGGTTTCCGCAAGGGGCATGCCCCGAAGGCGGTGCTCGAAAAGTATTACGGTTCGAATCTGTTTTTTGAAGATGCTTTTGAGGACGCCTTCCCGGATGCGTATCAGGCAGCGGTAAAGGAACAGGATCTGTTCGTCGTTTCCCGTCCGGAGAATGTCGACATCGTTTCGATGGAAGAGGGTAAGCCGATGGTTGTCACCGCGCAGGTGTATATCAAGCCGGAGGTGGAGCTTTGCGACTATCAGGGCGTGGAAGTGGAATATGAGGACATCCCGCTTTCGGACGAGGCGGTGGACAAGGAGATCGACGAAGCCAGAGAGCAGAACGCCCGCTTTGAGGATGTCGAGCGCGAGGCGGCGCTGGGCGACCGTGTGATTCTCGACTATTCCGGCAGCGTGAACGGTAAGAAGTTCGACGGCGGCACGGCGGAAGGGCAGCCGCTGGACCTGGGGTCCGGCATGTTTATCCCGGGCTTTGAGGAACAGCTGGTCGGCATGAAGGCCGGCGAGGCGAAGGACATCGAAGTGACCTTCCCGGCGGATTACCGGGAGACCTCCCTTGCGGGCAAGCCGGCGGTGTTTGCGGTCAAGATCGACGCCGTAAAGCAGAAGATCGTCCCGGAGGCGAACGACGAATTCGCGCAGGATGTTTCGGAATTCGATACCTTCGACGAATATAAGGCGGATGTAAAGGAAAAGCTCCAGAAGAAGAACGAGGAGCAGAACAAGATGCGCCTGGAGAGCGCGATCATCGAAGCGATCGTGAAGGATTGCAAGGTAGACATCCCCGCCCCGATGGTGGAGACGCAGATCGACAATGAGATCCAGGAAATGGCCTATAACCTGGCGTATCAGGGTATGAGCATGGAACAGTACCTGCAGTATGCGGGCCAGACGATGGAAGGTCTGCGCGGCGTGCTCAAGAACAGCTGCGAGCGCCGCGTCAAGACGCAGCTCGTGCTGGAAGCGATCAAGAACAAAGAAAATATCAAGGCTACGGACGAGGATCTGAACGCGATCTTCGGCGAATTTGCGGAAGCTCAGAATAAGGATGTCGAAGATCTGAAAAAAGAGCTGGATGCGGATTCCCTGGAATATATTGAAAACAGAGCCGCGTTTGACGCGCTCGGGCGTTACCTCATCTCCATTGCAAAAGTCAAGGCTCCCGAAAAGAAGGAAGAGCCGGCTTTGGCAGAAGAGGCGGAAAAGGCAGAATAATTTCTGCCTTTTCTAAACGGGGTAGCTCTCGTGGCAGGCAATAAAAATAAAGGAGTTGACTGTAATGAGTTATGTACCCATCGTAGTTGAACAGACCAATAGGGGGGAACGCTCCTATGACATCTATTCGAGACTGTTAAAAGACAGAATCATTTTTCTCTCCGGAGAAATTGATGATATGACGGCGAATTTGGTGGTCGCGCAGATGATTTTCCTGGAAGCGGAGGACCCGGATAAGGATATCTACATGTATATCAACAGCCCGGGCGGATCTGTGACTGCGGGCATGGCGATCTATGACACGATGCAGTATGTCAAATGCGATGTGTCGACGATCTGCATCGGCATGGCGGCGTCCATGGGCGCTTTCCTGCTGACAGCGGGTGCCAAGGGCAAGCGCAAGGCGCTCCCCAACAGCGAAATCATGATCCATCAGCCGCTTGGCGGGGCTAGGGGGCAGGCGACGGACATCGAGATCCAGGCGCGCCAGATCTTAAAGATCAAGCAAAAGCTCACCGACATCATGGCGGAGCGCACGGGGCAGGATCTGGAACGCCTGAAGGCGGATATGGAACGGGATTTCTACATGTCTGCGGACGACGCGCTTGCCTATGGCATTCTCGACGAAGTGATCCCGGCAAAGCGGTAAGAACGGGGTGTCTATGAGCAATAATGTAGATGAAAATAAGCCGGTTCGCTGTTCCTTCTGCGGGAAAACACAGGATCAGGTGCGGCGGATCGTGGCCGGGCCCGGCGTGTTTATCTGCGACGAATGCATTCAGCTCTGTCAGGAGATTGTGCAGGAGGAGCTGGAGGCCGAGGGCGTAGAGGCGCTGGACGCGATCAAGCTGCCAACGCCGCAGGAGATCGTCCACACGCTGGATGACTATGTGA
>CAKTFI010000076.1 GCA_934555865.1 uncultured Christensenellaceae bacterium
AAACTTACATCATTTGATGCAGAAATCGGTGCAAGCAAGAAAAAATCGCATAATTAGTGCAATGAGTGGGCAATTCAAATCGGGATTGCCCATTTTTAAAACAAACAGAAATACAAATCGGGAGTTATGGAGGTAATATGCTTATGAAAAAATTTCTTTTTTTGTGTTTGTGTCTTACTTGCGTACTGACTTTAGTTGCGTGTGGGAAAAAGGCAGTTCCCATTACGCTACCTCAAACCGACGAGATTACATCTATTGATATAACTGTTGGAGAAAACACGGTAAGTCATTCAGACAAAACTTGGATAGGTGAAATAATTACTGATATTTCCAGTTCTGAACCGACTAAAAAGGAAAGTGTCCAAGATGCCCCACAAGTGGAAAGGTATATCAAAATTGACTTCCAGTTTGAGACAGGAACAAGCACTATCTTTGCGTATGAAGACAGTGGTAAATACTATATTGAGCAGCCTTATCAAGGAATTTATAAAATTGATAGTCAACTGTTCGGAAGGTTACAAGAAGCGGATTAATCACAATTTGCACTTATTTTTGTGCTATTAATGTTCAAGACAACACTTATAACATTGAGAATAGTATCTAACATGTTGCATCTCCTTATTTGACAATGTGGGTTTCTTTTCGTATAATCAATGTGGAATGTGGGGAGGATAACCTCCCCAAGACTAGGTTATTTGATTGCTTCGGCAATCAGCTTAACGAGCGCCTGGATCAAATTCAGGATGGCGGTAACAAAGACGAGAACTTGCAGCGTTTTTTCTTTGTTATCGCTTTTCTTTTGCTTAGGCATACCTTGGTTTCTCTTTCCCCCCATCTTATGCACATACTATACATCTATAAATGTATAATATCGATAGAAAAGTGCCCGCTCTGGCGAAAATTTCGTGTGCACTTTCATGTACACGTTTAATCTACAGATTAGATAATTTTTCTCCAATATGGAGAAACGAAAAACGCCTGTACAAAGGAAAAAATCGAGAAAATGGCTTTGAAATGCGAAAAATTGAAAAGACGCTTGGACGGGATCGAGCTCTGCGGCATATCCGCGGATGGAAACGGTATTGATTACCGGTGTAGGGAGAAAAGGGGATCTTGGGTTTGAAACGGCAAGGAAACTTGGAGAAACGGTTATCGGGTGATTTTGACAGCTCCCAAAAAGAGATTCCGATTTTCAACTTGCCCTTTGAGAAAAGCGCGCTTTTCTCTTTAATGCCTGTGCACTCTGTTTGGACACCAAAAGTACAGTTACAGCCAGAACCGCACCGTCGATCACGGTACGCATAGCGCGTTGCTCCACGGAAAAACGAGATGTATGCGGAGCCGGCGAAGAGGTTGAATTTTGCCCGGAAAAATGATATACTACAGATATTTCTTGGAAGGCAGGCCGCAGACAGGCCGCCGCCCGGACGGAGCGGCGGGACTGCGCGCCGAGGAAGATGCGATGAAGAAAGAAAAACAGACGGAAAAGACGGCGCACAGCATTCGCTTTGTGCTCTATATCCTGGGCAAACTCCTGGCGTGTGTGGCCATTTTTTTGCTGGGCGTGTTTGCGTTTAAGACGGCAGAAAATTCCAGTCAGATCTACATGCTCGCGAGAGACGCCTTTGCCAAGCGGACTTCCGTGATCCTACAGCCGATCAACAATGACGACACCAAGCTCCTCGAGGGTATTTTTACGCAGGAATATCTGGAAAAGACGCATCTGGACACGCAGCAGACCAACGCCAGCTACATCATCCAGTCCTATGACTTGCAGACCAAGGTGCCGATCAAGGTCGTGTTTGCCTGGCGCAACAAGATGGATGTCCGGGTGGAGAATCTGGTGCAGGACATCTCTGCCAAGCTGGACTCCTCGCAGCTGGAGGTCAACGAGGTGGACAAGTTCATCGAAAGCGGGGTATACACCCTGCACATGGTGAAGGAAAACGGCCGTTGGAAGGTCAACGACATCACGCTGGAAGAGGAGATCACGCCGCCCAGCGTGTATCCGATCCCGAAGCTGGAGACGGGGGAGGATGTGCAGATGCCGGAGGAAAGCGTGGGCGTGGCGCAGGACGACTAAAGAAGGAAGGTATTTACCGGCGGGTAAATACCTTTTTTTCGGGGGAAAAGCATGGATTGGAAAGCACAATTTCGGGATGTGGCGGGGCGGCCGCCCCTGTTGCTGGCGCCGATGGCGGGCGTCACGGATTTCGCCTTCCGCGAGGTATGCTGCCGGGAAGGGGCGGACCTCGCCTACAGCGAGATGGTGAGCGCCAAGGGGCTCAAGTATAACAGTCAGCGCACCTTTGCGGTCGCGGATGTGCATGCGGGCGAGGCGATCGTGATCCAGCTCTTCGGGCGGGACCCGGCGGACATCGCCCTGGCTGTCCAGGTTCTGCAGGACCGGCAGGGGGACTGCATCCGCGGGTTCGACCTGAACATGGGGTGTCCGGCGCCTAAGATCGTGCGCAACGGGGAAGGCTCTGCGCTGATGCGCGAACCGGCGCTGGCGGCGAGCCTCGTGGAGGCGGCAAAAAAGGTCTCGCGCGTTCCGGTGAGCGTGAAGTTCCGCAAGGGCTTTGCCCGGGAGGAGGCCAATTACCTTTCCTTCGCCCGGACCATGCAGGAGGCGGGCGCGGACGCAGTGGCGCTGCACGGGCGCTTTCGGGAACAGTTCTATGCGGGGCGCGCGGATTGGGACTGCATTGCAGAGGTCAAGGCGGCGCTGCGCATCCCCGTGATCGCCAATGGCGATGTCTTTTCGCCGGAGGATGCCGAACGGCTGTGGCAGGCGACCGAGGCGGATGCGATCATGATCGGCCGCGGCGCGACCGGCAATCCCTACCTCTTTCACCAGATCCGGGAATATTTCCGGACGGGCGCGTATACGGCCTGGCCACCGGAGGATCGTGCGGCCTGCCTCATGGAGCAGGCGAGGATCTGCTGCCGCGCCAAGGGAGAACAGCGGGCGATGCAGGAATTCCGCAAGCATGCGGCCTGGTATCTGAAGGGGATCCGCGGGGCGGCGGCCCTGCGGCAGGAGGCGCTGCAGCTGGAGACGCTGGAGGACCTCGCGCGTTTCACAAAACGGGCGTTTTTGGATGACGCGGCGGCGCCGGATATGGTATAATTAGAGAATACAGTCGGAGCCGGGCAGACGGGCCCGGCGGAAGAGAGGACAGCTATGGATTGGGAATGTATCGGCATTACGATGGCGCCGGAGGATGTGGATGCCTTTTTGGATGCGATGATCGGCGAGGGCATCGATCAGTTTGCGCTGACGGACCCGCGCGAGGTTTCGGAATTTATGCAGACTTCGATCTATTACGACTATGTGGAGGACGAGCTTGTTCATCGGCAGAAGGCGACGATCGATGTCTATGTGGAAAAAAACAACAGCGGGGCGGAAAAAATGCGCCGCCTGTTCGGACTGTTGCAGGAGGCGAACCGCCGCGGGGTGGAATTCCAGGTGGAGATCGAAAATATCCAAGAAGAGGACTGGATGAACAGCTGGAAAAAGTTCTATAAGCCGATCCCGGTGGGGGAAAAGCTCATTATCAAGCCCTCGTGGGAGGAACTGCCCGCGGGCAATACGCGCATCCCGTTGGAGATCGACCCGTCCTCCAGCTTTGGCACGGGCACGCACGAGACGACGCGGCTTTGTCTTGCCAGCTTGGAAAAGGTCGTGTTTCCGGGCGCGACGGTGCTGGACATGGGCTGCGGGAGCGGTATTCTGGCCGCGGGGGCGCTGCTGCTCGGCGCGTCCAGCGCGCTCTGCGTGGATGTGGAGGAGGACGCCATGCGCGTCACGCGCGAAAACATGCTGCGCAACGGCATCGCGGAGGATCGCTTTGCCACGCTGCTCGGCAATGCGCTGCTCCCGGGCGAGGTGCAGGATCAGGTCTGCGCCGGGCAATACGATGTGATCGCGGCGAACATCGTGGCGGATGTCATCCTGGCCATGCAGCCGCTGTTCCAGAAAGTGCTGAAAAAGACGGGCAAGCTCATCGCCTCAGGCATCATCCTCGACCGCTTGGAAGAGGTGCGCGCGGCCTATGAGCAGGCGGGCATGCCGGTGGAGCATATCTGCATCGAAGGGGAGTGGGCGGCGCTCACGATCGGGTGCTGAGATGAAGGCGGCATATTGTACGCTGGGGTGCAAGGTCAACAAGTATGAAACGGACGCCATGACAGAGATCCTGGAGGCTGCCGGGTACGAGACGGTGGACTTCCACGACCGGGCGGATGTGTATATCATCAACACCTGCACCGTCACGGCGGTGGCCGACCGCAAGTCGCGGCAGATGATCGGGCGCGCGGCGGAAAAGGGCGGCAAGGTCTGCGTCTGCGGATGCCTGGCGCAGCGCGACGCGGCGGCGATTTTGGCCCACGCCGGGGTGGACGCCGTCGTCGGCTCGGCTAACAAGGGGGCGATCTTGGAGATCGTCCGGCGATTGCAGGCGGGGGAGGAGAAGATCGACGCCGTGGCGGCCATCGCCCACGAGCATCGCTTTGAACCGCTGCAGATTTCCAAGAGCCACGAGCGCACGCGGGCAAACATCAAGATCTGCGACGGCTGCAACAACTATTGCAGCTACTGCATCATCCCCTATGCACGCGGGCCGGTGCGTTCGCGCCCGCTCCAAGACATCCTGCAGGAGGCGGCGCGGCTCGGGGAGAACGGCGTGCGCGAGGTCGTGTTGACGGGCATCCATGTGAGCTCCTACGGCAAGGATTTGGAAAATCTCGGGTTTATCGATGTGCTGGAGGGCCTGCAGCAGATAAGCTCGATCC
>CAKTFI010000077.1 GCA_934555865.1 uncultured Christensenellaceae bacterium
TTGCCGTGCAGATGCCCATAGACAACCTTTTTCACGCCGTAGGCCGCGTACAGCTCGGTAAACTCGCTCGCGCCGCGTTCCTGCGAGAACGGCGGATAGTGCATGATGCCGATGCGCTCGCCTGGGAGCTTTTCCCCCGCCTGGAGGGAGAGCTTCAGGCGATGCACCTCACGCTCGTAGATTTTTTCGTCCTCTGCGGAGAAATCCGCCTCACCGCGCTGCTTCCACCCGCGCGCGCCGACGAATACATACCCGCCAAGCGAGAGCGCATTGTTTTGCAGGAAGTAGGTGCGATTGTGCAGATACCCCGTCGTCTTCTTGAGAGAGCTGTGCCAATAGTCGTGGTTTCCGCGAATCAGGATCTTCTGTCCCGGCATAGCGCAGACGGCGTCCAGGTCCGCCTTAGCGTGCGCGTAGTCCATCGCCCAGCTGATGTCGCCAGCCAAGATCACGATGTCCTCTTCCGAGACCTGCCGAAGCCAGTCCTGCTTGATGCTGCTCCAATGATCCGTCCAGTTATCGCCGAAGATATCCATCGGCTTGTTGCTGTCCAGCGAGAGGTGCAGGTCGGAAATAGCAAATATCTTCATGCTTCCTCCTCCGGCCGCAGATATGCTTCCAACATGTCCAAAAACTCGTCCAATCCCGCTTTGGCCTCCGAGGAAACGGGCAAGATCGCCTCGCTCCCATAGGAGCGGAGCAGCTTCTGCATATGCGTGCAGGCGTTTTTGCGCTTGGACTTGGCCACCTTGTCGGCCTTGGTCGCCACGATTCGCACCGGAACGGAATAGTAATGCGCGTATTCCAGCATGGCGATGTCCTCCGGTGCGGGTTCCCGGCGGATATCGATGAGCAGAATGACTGCCCGCAGCATTTCCGACTGTGCAAAATAGCCCTGCATCCGTGCGTCCCACTGCGCCTTTTCCTCCTTCGAAACATTCGCATAGCCATACCCCGGCAGATCAACCAGATAGAAGGCGTCATTCAGAAGGAAGTAGTTCACCAGCTTGGTCTTGCCCGGGTTTTTCGAGACCTTCGCGAGCTTATTCTGCTGCGTCAGGGCGTTGATGAGCGAGGACTTGCCCACATTGGACTTGCCGACAAGCGCGACCTCGGGGAGCAGCGTATTGAACGCAGCATACCCCTCGGTCAGGCTCTTTACAAATTTTGCAGATGTGATGCGCATTTATGCCTCTCCTTCCAAAATCGCCAATTTCCAGACCTCCGCAAAAGCGTCCACCGGGTGAAAGGTCATCTTGTCGCGGATCTCCTTAGGGATGTCCTCCACATCCCGCATATTTTCCCGGGGGAGAATGACCTCGCGGATCCCCGCGCGATAGGCGGCAAACGCCTTTTCCCGCAGCCCGCCGATCATCAGCACGCGCCCGGCCAGCGTGATCTCGCCCGTCATGGCCAGGTCGCGCCGCACCTTTCTGCCCGTCAGGGCGCTCGCCGCCGCGAGAGCGATGGTGATCCCGGCCGAGGGGCCATCCTTTGGGATTGCGCCCTCCGGCGCATGGATGTGGATGTCCTTCGTCTTATAGAACGCCGGATCGATCCCGAGCGCGGGCGCCATCGAGCGGATGTGTGAAATGGCCGTGCGGGCGCTTTCCTTCATAACCTCGCCCAGCTGACCCGTAAGTTCCAGATTGCCGCCGCCCTCCATCGCCGAAGCCTCCACCGGCAGCGTCGTGCCGCCTGCGGCCGTCCAAGCAAGACCAATGGCCACACCCACGCAGGCCTCCGCGGGCAACTGCGTGTCCAGATGCTGCGGCTTGCCGAGGTAATCCGACAGGTTCTTGGCCGTAATCGTCACCTTGCCCGCCTTTTGCAGGTACACCTTGGCGACCTTGCGGCAAAGCACACCGATTTGCCGGTCCAACGCACGCACACCGCTCTCCGCCGTGTATTCCTGAATGAGCTCGCGGACGGCCGCTGGCTGTATCTTCAGCATCCCGGCGTTGAGGCCGTTCTGCGCAAGCTGCCGGGGGATCAGGTGGCGCAGCGCGATCTGCTGCTTCTCGTAGGGGGTATAGCTCTCCAGCTCGATGATCTCCAACCGGTCGTACAGCGCCGGTGGGATGTCCTCCACATTGTTGGCCGTCGCGATGAACAACACCTGCGAAAGGTCAAAATCGATGTCCAGATAGTGGTCCTGAAACGCCTGGTTGACCGAGGTGTCCAGCACCTCCAGCATCGCGGAAGCCGGATCGCCCTTATAATCGCTCGCCATCTTGTCGATCTCGTCCAGCAAAAACACCGGGTTCATCGTCCCCGCGCGGCGAATGTTGGCGACGATCCGCCCCGGGACCGCCCCGATATAGGTGCGCCGGTGCCCGCGGATCTCCGCCTCGTCGCGCACGCCGCCGAGCGACATGCGGACGAATTTACGCCCGACCGCCTCTGCGATGCTGGACGCGATCGAGGTCTTGCCCACGCCCGGCGGCCCGACAAAGCACAGGATGTTTCCCTGCAACTTGCCCGTCAAGGCGAACACAGCCAGGTATTCCAAAATCCGATCCTTAACCTTCTGCATCCCGTAATGTTCCCGGTCGAGGACGCGCTTGGCCTGCACCAGGTTAACACTGTCCTTGGTGTAGACGCCAAACGGCAGCGAGGTGACCCATTCAAAGTAGTTGAGCAGCACGGTATAATCCGGCGACTGCGGGTTCATGCGCTCCATGCGCGCCGCCTCTTTATAGAGCTTCTCCTTGGTGTCCTCTGCCGCCGGCATCTTTTCGATGAATTCCCGGAAGCGGGCAATCTCTTTTTCGCTGTCGCCATCGCCCAGGGATTCCTGCATCGACCGGATCTGCTCGCGCAGGTACGCCTCCCGCTGCATCTTTTCCATCCGCTTGCGCGTTTCCTTGGCGATGTCCTTTTCCAGCAGGAGAATCTCCCGCTGCGCGTCCAGCGCGTCGATGAGCTTTTTATACCGCGCCTTGACATCCATCTCCGAGAGCAACTCCTGCTGCGCCTCGATTTTTTGCGGGAAGGTCATAGCGACCGTGTCCACCAGCCTGTCCGCCTCCGCAATCTCCCGCCAGGCATACAGTGTCTCCATCGGCGTCTGCCCCTCTGCTTCGGCGTATTCCTCATACGCCTGCAAGAGGAGCTGCCGGTACGCTTCCTCCGCCTCGGGATCAATCGGTGTCTGTTCACAGCAGGCGACCTCCGCCAGATATTCCTCTCCCACAGCGAGGGAATCCAGTCTGCCCCGCGCGATGCCCTCCGCCAATACGCGCAGCACACCGTCCTGCAGCTTCAGCACATGCTGCACCCGGCAGAGCACGCCGATGGAATAAATATCCGCCTGTGTCGGGTCCTCCAGCCGGATCTCCCGCTGCGTCGCCAAAAAGAGCAGGGAATCTCCCTCCACGGCCCGGTTGACCGATGCCAGGGACTTTCCCCGCGCCACTTCAAAATTCAAAATCGTACTTGGAAATGCCACCATTCCCCGTAAGGGAACCATCGGAACGCGGCATGTATTTGTCATTCCTTCTTCCTCCAACTTCCTCCAACTTTCTTGCACTTATCGGCAATATTATACATGAAAAGCTCCGGCGGCACAACCGCGCACTGCGCCCAGAGGCAGTTTCCGGGAGGCTTTCCGCCCCGCCCGGGCGCCTTGGGGGCAAAAAAAGAGGCGGTTGCCTGCGGCAACGCCCCTTTCGCCGGGTTTCCCCGTATGTTATTTATCTGCCTCCGGCAAGGCCGCCGGTGCTTCCCGCGGGATCAGCTTGAGCTCCTTGGAATCCCGCACGGCCGCCTTGGTCACGATGCATTCCGCAATGTCCTTGCGGGACGGTGCTTCATACATCGCGTCCACCATGATGCCCTCCAGGATGGAGCGTAAGCCTCTGGCCCCCGTCTTGCGTTCCAATGCCAGCTTCGCGACCTCCCGGATTGCGTCCTCCTCAAAGGTCAGGCGGATGCCGTCCATCGCGAACAGCTTTTGATACTGCTTGACGAGCGCGTTCTTGGGCTCCGTCAAGATGTTGACGAGCGCGTTTTCATCCAGCGCTTCCAGCGTCACGACCATGGGGACGCGCCCGATAAATTCCGGGATCAACCCGAATTTCAGCAGGTCCTCCGGCAGGATCTGGC
Source organism: uncultured Christensenellaceae bacterium (assembly GCA_934555865.1). Taxonomy (GTDB): domain Bacteria; phylum Bacillota; class Clostridia; order Christensenellales; family Christensenellaceae; genus QANA01. The sequence continues at coordinate 4,108 of CAKTFI010000077.1, forward strand.
TGTACAACTCGCCCAGATTGCGCTCTGCGCGCGTCTTGACCTCTGCGCCAAAACCCATCGTCTTCTTGCCGACGCGCTGCTCGATGATGTTTTCCAAACCGACAAACGCGCCCCCGCAGATAAAGAGGATGTTCGTCGTGTCGATCTGCAGCATCTCCTGGTGCGGATGCTTACGGCCCCCCTGCGGCGGGACACTGGCTACTGTGCCCTCCAGGATCTTCAAGAGCGCCTGCTGCACACCCTCTCCCGAGACATCGCGCGTGATTGAGGGGTTCTCGCTCTTGCGCGCGATCTTGTCGATCTCGTCGATATACACAATGCCGCGCTGTGCCTTTTCGATGTTGTAATCCGCCGCCTGAATCAGCTTGAGCAGGATGTTTTCCACATCCTCGCCGACATAACCGGCCTCCGTCAGCGTCGTCGCGTCTGCGATGGCAAACGGTACCTGCAAAATGCGCGCCAGCGTTTGCGCCAGCAGCGTCTTGCCGCATCCGGTCGGACCAAGCATCAGGATGTTGCTCTTGGCGAGCTCGATGTCATCCGTGTCGTCCTTTTCCCGCGCCGCGGAAATGCGCTTATAGTGGTTATAGACCGCGACCGCCAGGTATTTCTTGGCCGCACTCTGTCCAATCACATAG
>CAKTFI010000078.1 GCA_934555865.1 uncultured Christensenellaceae bacterium
CCCTGCGAGAGGTTCGCGCCGTTGCTCGTGAGCATCGTGTCATACCCGTCCGGCAGGCGTGAGATGAAGTCGTGTGCGTTGGCGAGCTTAGCCGCTGCGATGCATTCCGCGTCCGTCGCGTCCAGCTTGCCATAGCGGATGTTTTCCATCACCGTGCCCGTGAACAGGTTGGTGTCCTGCAGCACGATGCCGAGGCTGCGGCGCAGGTCGGCCTTCTTGATCTTATTGATATTGATGCCGTCATAGCGGATCTTGCCGTCGGCGATGTCGTAAAAGCGGTTGATGAGGTTGGTGATCGTCGTCTTGCCCGCGCCCGTCGCGCCGACAAAGGCGACCTTCTGCCCCGGCTCGGCGTACAGCGTGATGTTGTGCAGCACAATCTTGTCCGGCGTATAGCCAAAATCCACATCGAACATGCGGATGTCCCCGGTGAGCTTCGTATAGGTGACGCTGCCGTCCGCCTGATGCGGGTGCTTCCACGCCCACATGCCCGTGCGTTCCGGGCATTCCTCGATCTCTCCCGCCGCGTTGTACTTCGCGTTGACAAGCGTCACATAGCCGTCGTCCACCTCCGGCTGCTCATCCAGCAGGCCGAAGATGCGTTCCAGCCCGGCCATGCCCATGGCGACCGAGTTCAGCTGGTTAGAGACCTGGCTGATGTTGCCCGTGAACTGCTTGGTCATATTGAGGAAAGGCACGACGATGCTGATGCCGAGCGCCATGCCCGAAATGCTGAAGTTTCCCGCCCCGGTGAGCAGCAGCACGCCGCCCGTGAACGCGACGATCACATACAGCACATTGCCGATGTTGTTCAGGATCGGCATCAGCATGTTCGCATAGCGGTTGGCCTGCCGCGACTTTTCATAGAGCTCGTCGTTGATCCGGTCAAAATCCGCCAGGCTCTGCGCCTCGTGACAGAACACCTTGACGACCTTCTGCCCGGTCATGATCTCTTCCACAAAGCCCTCGGTCTTGCCCATGAGCTTTTGCTGTTCCACAAAATACTTTGCCGAATTGCCGCCGAGCTTTTTGGTGATGAGCGTAATCGCCGCCACGCCGACCACGACGACCAGCGCCAACCATATGCTGTAATAGATCATGATGCCAAACACGACCAGCACCGTGATGCCCGAAATCAATAGCTGTGGAAAGCTCTGCGAGATCATCTGCCGCAGCGTGTCAATGTCGTTGGTGTAATAGCTCATGATGTCGCCGTGGTTGTGCGTATCAAAATAGCGGATGGGCAGGTCCTGCATGCGGTTGAACATCTTTTCGCGCAGCTTTTTGAGCGTTCCCTGCGTGATGATCGCCATCAATTGGCTGAACAGCCACCCTAAAATGAGCGCGCCCACATAGCTCGCCGCGAGCAGCAGCACGAGCGGCACGACCTGCCTGCTCGCCGCCGCCCAGTCGCCACTGCGCCAATATTGTTCGACGATCGCGAGGATGTTCTGCTGAAAGATCGCCGGGATCGCCCCCACGACGGCGCTCAGCGAAATGCACAGGATCGCCGCCGGCAGCATCCGCGGGTAGAATTCCAGCATCTGCTTCCAAAGCCGTCCGAGCAGGCCCTTGTTTTGCTTCTTATTCTTCTTCATCTTCGTTGCCTGCCTTATTCTGCGATTCATAGACTTCGCGATAGATCGCGTTTTCCCGGAGCAGCTGTGCATGCGTCCCGATCGCGTTCACGCGCCCGCCGTCCAGCACGAGGATGCGGTCCGCGTCCTCGACCGAGGCCGTCCGCTGCGCAATGATGAGCTTGGTCGTCTCGGGCAGATATTCCCGCAGCCCCTTGCGGATGAGCGCATCCGTGCGCGTGTCGACCGCGCTTGTGGAGTCGTCCAAAATGAGGATCTTCGGCTTTTTCAAAAGCGCGCGCGCGATGCACAGGCGCTGCTTCTGCCCACCGGACACATTGGTGCCGCCCTGCTCAATATAGGTGTCATACCCATCCGGGAAGCGTTCGATGAACTCGTCCGCCTGCGCCAGGCGGCACGCCTCCTGGATCTCCTCCAGGCTCGCTTGGGCATTGCCCCAGCGCATGTTTTCCACAATCGTCCCCGAAAAGAGGACATTCTTCTGCAGCACGACGGCCACCTGATCGCGCAGCGTCGTGAGGTCATATTCGCGCACATCGCGCCCGCCGACCCGCACGCTGCCCTCGGTCACATCATACAGCCGCGAGATCAGCTGAATGAGCGAGGACTTGGAGGTGCCCGTCCCGCCAATGATGCCGATCGTCTCGCCCGAGGCGATGTGCAGGTTGATGTCCTCCAGCACATTGCGCTTCGCGCTCTTGAAATATTTGAAATAGACATGCGAAAAGTCGATGGAGCCGTCCGCCACCTCCCGCACGGGGTTTTCCGGTTCCCGGATGCTGCTCTGCTCCGCCAACACCTCGGCAATGCGTTCGGCGGATTCCTCCGCCATGACGAGCATGACGAGCACCATCGCCACCATCATGAGGCTAGTCAGGATCTGGAAGCTATAGGTCAACATCGAGGAGAGCTGCCCGACATCCGCCTTGACGCCCATCGAGCTGATGATAAGATAGGACCCGAAATACAGCACGAACAGCATCACCGTGAACATGCAGGACTGCATGAGCGGCCCGTTTAAGCTCATGATCCGCTCGGCCTGTGTGAAGTCGGCGCAGATGTCCGACGCCGCAGCGTCGAATTTCTTCTTTTCATAGTCCTCGCGCACAAAGCTCTTGACGACGCGCATGCCCTTGATGTTTTCCTGGATGGAGTTGTTCAAATTGTCGTATTTGACAAACACCTTGCGGAACAGGGGCATCGCCTTTTTGATCATCCAATACAGCCCGCCGCCCAAGAGCGGTACCACAACGACAAAGATGTACGCCATCTTCCCGCCCATCAAAAACGCCATCGTAAACGCGAAGATGAGCATCAAGGGCGCACGGATTGCCATGCGGATGATCATCATATACGCCATCTGCACATTGGCGACATCCGTCGTCAGGCGCGTCACAAGCGAGGAGGTGGAGAACTTGTCGATGTTTTCAAACGAAAAGTTCTGCACCTGTGCAAATAAATCGTGCCGGAGGTTTTTGGCAAAGCCGCAGGACGCCGTCGCGCAATACGACCCGGCGAGCGCGCCCATGGACAGCGACACGCCCGCCATGGCGATGAGCACGATCCCATATTGCACGATGGTGCCGAGTGCACAGCCCGCCTTGAGTTGGTTGACGAGCCGGGCGATCACAAACGGAATAAGGCATTCCAACACGACTTCCAGCGAGACAAAAACGGCCGTCAAAATCGATGGCTTCTTGTATTCCCGCACGGATTTCGCTAACGTTTTGATCATACTTTTCTCCTTTCATAGAACAATAAAACCTTTTCTCTTCCATACTCACAGCAACAAAAAACGCATAAACCCAATCCGGATTTACGCATTCGCCACTCGATCACTCGTCTGCCCACAGGCCAACACAGTATGGAATTTTGTTTGTAATTTTACCACATATTTTCGGAAAAAGTCAATTCCTTTTTCCAAATTTATGATAAAAAAGAGCGGTCTCCCGCTCTTTTTTCCGTCAAATTTTCACAATGTCGTCGGCCAGCACCAGGGGATATTCCCGCCCCGGCAGCGGCCAATCGAGGATGGGCGTGACCCGTCACATGCGTTCCGGGCAGTCGCAGTCCACGCGGTTGCCGATCCCGTCCACATTGATGAGCGTGCCCTTTTCAGTCATTGCGTTGGTTGAACAGATATATGCATCCGCCGTTAAGCCACCGCCGCTCGCATGCGTGGGGTACAGGTTCACCCTCGGCGAAGTGTTTTTCGGGAATATTTCGCTACAGGGAGTGCGCCAAAGCAAATACAATTCGTTATAAATCCCGCTTCTCGAATTGATTCGTCCAATACAGCCCCTCTAGGGGGGCGTATTTCCAATATCTCTCTTCCTCCTTTTTCATTTTGCGATAGATTCGTTCTTTCTCTTCTTTCTCCATATCCTTGGGAGCTTTTAATAGCCATTCGTTGCAGTCTTGCGCAGCTACATTGATTTCCATCTCGGTCAATTCATCAAACATCTCTTGCAATTGTTCATCCGTCACTTCCAGGATAAATGAACAAGGGATCTCCTCCACAAAGCCGAGCTTATATAGATTATAATCTTCTTCCACAACTTCCGCTTTCCAGTTTGGCCGAAATTCGGACAGCAGCGACTGATAGGATTCTGCCAAGGACTTCGGTATATTTTGGATTATCATCGGATCCCCTCCTATTTGAACATTCCGGATCGCCGTCAACGATACAGGAACGGATATAAAAAAAGTCGTCCTGAACTGTCCGTTCACGACGACCTGGCGGAGAAAGAGGGATTTGAACCCTCGCTACGATTCTCTCGTACTACTCCCTTAGCAGGGGAGCCCCTTCGGCCTCTTGGGTATTTCTCCGAATATAACTTTTTTCAATTTTTTCGCGTTCCGCCGCCGCTTTTAAAAAAATTGGCGGAGAAGGTGGGATTCGAACCCACGGTACCTTGCGGTATCACTGGTTTTCAAGACCAGCTCCTTAAACCCCTCGGACACCTCTCCCTGCGAAATTTCATGCATATCGATTATATCAAAGGATGTTTTGAATGTCAACCGTCCTGCTTTGCGCTTTTTTCGAATATTTGCGGATATAAAAAAGAAAGGCGGCCGCAGCCGCCTTTTTTCCTTATTCGTTCGTTTCTTCTGTCGCCTCTGCCGCGGCCGT
>CAKTFI010000079.1 GCA_934555865.1 uncultured Christensenellaceae bacterium
GGATCGACCTCCGCACCGAGGAAAACCAGCTCCTCTTCAAGGTGCAGACCTGCATGGCGAGCGCGATGCGGCAGTTCCTGCTCGAACGCAATTTTATCGAGATCCACACGCCCAAGCTCATCGGCGCGGCCAGCGAGAGCGGTTCCGAGGTGTTTGAAGTGAAGTATTTCGACCGCAACGCCTACCTCGCGCAGAGCCCGCAGTTCTATAAGCAGATGGCCATGGCCGCCGGGTTTGAGCGCATCTTCGAGGTCGGCCCGGTCTTCCGCGCGGAAAAGTCCTACACCAGCCGCCACACGACGGAATTTACCGGCTTCGACCTGGAATTCAGCTTCATCGATTCCTTTCATGATGTCATGGCGATGGAGGAAGCCCTCCTGACGCATATGCTGAAGGTCGTCAAGGAAGCCTATGGCGACCAGATCCAGGAGCTGTTCGGCAAGGAAGTCATCGTGCCCACGACGCCCTTCCCGGTGATGAGCCTGGCGGAGCTGTATGCGGAGCTGGAGCGGGAATTCGGCTATCGGATCCCGGAAAGCGAGCGCGGCGACCTCACGACCGAGGCCGAGCATTTGAGCTATGAGCTGGTGCAGAAGAAGTTCGGGCACGAGTTCCTGTTCGTCACCGATTTCAGCGCCGAAAAGCGGGCGTTTTACCACATGCGCAAGGATGGCGTCCCGCAGGGCTACGACCTGATCTGGCGCGGGACGGAGATCACAACGGGCGCGCAGCGCGAACACCGTTACGACATTTTGAAGGCGCAGGCCGAAGAGAAAGGCCTTGCCGAGGATGTCAAGTTCTATCTGGAATTCTTCAAATACGGCTGCCCGCCGCACGGCGGCTTCGGCATCGGGCTGGACCGCATGACCATGCTGCTGTTCGGCCTGGGGATCAAGGAAGCCATGTTCATCTTCCGCGGCCCCAACCGGCTCAATCCGTAAAAAAGCGTATACAAAAACCGGCATGCCCAGGGTATGCCGGTTTTTTGATTGTCTGTCACTTTCTTTGGGGTACAATCTCGATCCAGTAGGAATCCGGATCCTCGATGAAATAGATGCCCATCCCCGGGTTTTCATAGCAGATGCAGCCCATTTCCTCGTGCTTTTTGTGTGCCGCGGCATAGTCGTCCGTCTCCAGCGCCAGGTGGAATTCGTTGTCCCCCAGGTCATAGGGGCGATCCCAGTCCCGCAGCCAGGTCAGCTCCAGCAGGTGCTCACTCTGCCCATCGCCGAGGTAGACAATCTCGAAGCTGCCGTCCTCGGGCCGGATGCGGCGGGTCTCCGTGAGCCCCAGCGCCTCTTGGTAGAATTGCAGCGACTTGTCCAGATCGCGCACATTGAAGTTGTTGTGTACAAATTTGAATGCCATTCTCTTATCCTCCTTTTTTTGCAAGTATACCACATCTTGCCCGTCCGGGAAAGGGGGTCAGGAGATCACGCTCTGTGGATGCCCCGCTAGGTAGGCGCGGAAGTTTTCGATGGCGATGTCCGCGTCCCGAAGGCGCGCTTCCCGCGAGAGCCAGGCAATATGCCCGGTCACCCGGGTATAGGGCGAGCGGAGGAGTGGCGTCTGTTCCGTGGGCGGCTCCACTGTCAACACATCCAGCCCCGCCGCGTAGACCTTGCGGCGATTCAGGGCGTCCAGCAGCGCCGCCTCGTCGATGAGGCCGCCCCGCGCCGTATTGAGGAGGATCACGCCGTTCTTCATCTGTGCAAACGCCCGAGCATCCAGCATGCGCGCGTTTTCCGCCGTATACGGGCAGTGCAGCGAGATCACATCACTGCGCCGCAAAAGCTCGGAAAGCATCGGCACCTGTTCGACGAAGGCATACTTCTCTCCCACCTTCGCATGCCGGCTATAGGCTACGATATGCATGCCAAAGCCCGCCGCCATCTTGGCCATCTGATACCCGATCGCCCCCAAACCGACGATGCCCATCGTCTTTTGGTACAGTTCGATCTGCGGCACGACCAACTTGTTGAAGCGCGCGCCCGGTTCGCGGAAATACCCTTCCTTGGCATAGGCACTCTGCGCTCCGATCCCGTGGCAGATGTCCAGCAAAAGCGCCATGGCATACTGTGCAATCGTCACATCCCCATAAATCGTATTGGTGATCGTTACACCGTGTTTTTGCATAATCGATCGATCAAATTCTTCATATCCGTGCCCGAGCACCGCAAGGTAGCGGAGGCGCGGATGCGCGAGCAAAAACGCCTCGTCCAGCCAGTCCGCGCGGATCCAGGCGCCGATGCAGGCATCTGCATCGGCAATATACGCCGCATAATCCGCCCGCGTCATGCGGGGCTTCGGAAACTTGATCTCCAGCTCTACGCCCGGGATTTCCTGCAGTTTTTCCCAATGCGAAAGAATCTCCTCCCGGGAGAGATCCATGGTCTCTGGGATGCTTTGTATCACGACAACTTTCATATGCTTTGCCCTTTCCGGTTTCCTTATTTTCTCTTCCTTCGCATCTATCATACCGCGCACATTTTGCCGCGTCAATGAATTTTTTCATTTTCCCTCTTGCAAAATGCAATTTTATGATTACAATATTGCATATAGAAAAAATTTGATACTGCACAAAAGGATGGTTGTTTTCTTATGATCGAAGCACTTGTAAAAGAATTTCTGTTGGAGGAACCGGTCTATCGCGTGGCCGCGCCGCTGGATCAGGTGAAGAAGGAATACCATTTGGACGAGATCTATAAGCTCAACTCCAATGAGAACCCCTTCGGCGTCTCCCCGAAGGCGGTCGCCGCCATGCAGAAGGCGGCCGCGGAAGTCAATTTCTACCCCGAAGGAACGGGCTCCGCCTTGCGCGAAAAGATCGGCGAGCGCCTGGGCGTCGCGGCGGATCAGGTGATGGTCACCGAGGGCGCCAGCGTCGCGCTCAACCTGATCGGCGAAGCGTTTATCCTGCCCGGCGACGAGGTCATAGAGCCCGCCGTCACCTATGGCTCCTATCGCGGCATCATCAAGCGCAATGGGGGCGTCGTCGTGGATGTGCCGATGCGGGAGGACCTCGGCATCGACTTCCCCGCGCTGCTGCACGCCATCACGCCCAAGACCAAGCTGATCTTCCTGTGCAACCCCAACAACCCGACCTCCATCGCCTGCGACCCGCAGGAGCTTTTGGACTTCCTCGCCGCCGTGCCCGCGCATGTCGTTCCGATTGTCGACGAAGCGTATATCCAGTTCGTCGAGGACCCGGACTATCCGAGCATGGTCGGGCAGATCGCCGACGACAAAAACCTCATCGTCGTGCAGACGCTTTCCAAGCTCTATGGCATGGCGGGCGCGCGCGTCGGGTACCTCCTGTCCAACGCCAAGATCATCAAGTACCTAAACCGCATCGCCAACTATTTTTGCACCAACAAACTCGCCCTGGCCGGGGCGGTCGCCGCGCTGGACGACACGGAATTCGCCGCGATGACGCTGCAAAAGACCAAGGAAGGCCGCGACTATCTGACCCGCGCCCTGCGCGAAATGGGCTTTGCGCCCTACCCGTCCAGCACGAACTTCCTCTATGTTGACTGCAAGGTCGATCCCTTTGCCCTGAGTGAGGAGCTGAAAAAGCTGGGCTTTGCCATCCGCGGCAACTTTGCGCTCACGCGCATCTCGATCGGTACCATGGCGCAAAACAAGGGGCTGATCGCGGCAATGAAGCGTGTACTGCCCACGCTCCCTCCGCGCGAATGATCCCGGCCTGCCCCGCCTTTTCCAAGGCACGACCCTTTCTTACAGCAAAACCGCTAGAGAGGCTTCTCTTTGGCGGTTTTCTTGTCCATGGCATTCCCTCAGTTTTCGCGATACCACTGCCCTTGCCGGACATCGTCCCGCGCAAAGGCCAGCTGCATCGCATTCAGCACGCGCTTTTTGTCCGCGCTCCACAACGGCGCCAGCAGCTTCGCTTTTTCCCCGTCCCCCGTCAGGCGGTGGATGAGCATCTCCGGCGGGAGCAGGCGGATCGCGTCCTCCACCAGGGCGATATATTCCTCCATGCTCAGCACGGAAAACTCTCCGCAGGCGTAGGCTTGCGCCAGCTCCGTCCCACGCAGGACATGCAGCAGCTGCAATTTGACGCCCTGCACGCCGCTGTGCGCCACATACGCGACCGTTTCCCGCATCCTCTCCGGCGTCTCTCCCGGCAGCCCGAAGATCGTATGCACAACGACCTCCGCGCCGAGGGAGCGCAGGTCCCGCACCGCCTGTTCAAACACGGGCAATTCGTACCCACGGCGGATATAGCGCGCCGTATCCTCGTGCACCGTTTGCAGCCCCAGCTCCACAAACAGTGGCTTTTCCTGTGCCAGGTCTGTAAGGACGCCCAGGACCTCCGGCGGCAGGCAATCCGGCCGCGTCGCGATGGAGATCGCCAGAATGTCCTCTCGCCGGACGATCGGCAGGTACAGCTCCAAAAGGCGTGTGGCAGGCGCGTAGGTATTCGTATAGCTCTGGAAATAGGCCATATACCCGGCCTGCCCCCCTGCCTTGGCGATGATGCGCGCCTTGGCGCGGGCAAGCTGTTCCTCGATCGAGCCCTGCCGCCCCTCGGCGAACGCGCCCGAACCGCCGTCACAAAAGATGCAGCCGCCGACACCCAGCGTCCCGTCCCGGTTGGGGCAGGTCATGCC
>CAKTFI010000080.1 GCA_934555865.1 uncultured Christensenellaceae bacterium
GGATGCAGCGAGGTGTACCTCCCCGACGGCGAACGCCTGTTCCTGTTTGAGGCGATCGAGCGCTCACCGGAGGAGATCCTCGGCAAGACGCACATGCAAAAGAACGGCACCGGCCTCGGCATGCTCATCAAATACCTGGACGCGCAGCGGCAATACGGCCTGCAGTGCCACCCGACGCGCCCCTGGGCCAAGAAGATGTGGAACAGCGACTATGGTAAGGAGGAAAGCTGGTTCGTCATCGGCACGCGCGACGACACGGCGGAACCCGCTTATATCCTGCTCGGCTTCAAGGAAGGCGTCACGCGGGAGGAATGGGAAAAGTATTACCACGCGGGCGACTTAAAGGCGCTGGAAAACCTCTGCCACAAGATCCCCGTGCAGGTCGGCGAAACCTATTTCGTCGGCGGCGGCTGCCCGCACGCACTCGGCGAAGGCTGCTTCGTGATCGAGGTGCAGGAGCCGAGCGACATCACGCTGGGCGCGCTCCCGATGCGCGAGACGGCGAAGCTCTGGCATGTCGACTTTGGCGAGATCACGCCCGAGGCGGAGGCGCTCTATGACGAACGGCTCCTGGGTGCCTATGTTTACGACGGCTGCACCTATGAGGAAAACCTCCGGCGCTGGCGCATCCCGCGCAAGGTCTTCCGCCATGGCGACTGGGGGACGGAATCCATCGTGATCGGCCCGGACCAGACCTCCTTCTTCTCCTTTACGGAGTTGGATGTCCATGGCTGCGCGCCCATCCGCGACACCGGCTTCCCGCAGGTGGCGATCGTGCTCGAGGGCTCCGGCAAACTGATCTATGACGGCGGCGAGATGGAGATCGGCAAGGCCGACGAGCTGTTCTTCCCCTATCACATCCCGAACCACCGGGTAGAGGGCGATGTCAAGCTCATCCTCTGCCATCCGGAGGGCGTCACCTACGAGGACGCGGAATAAGCGCGGCTTCCCCTCCTGCCCGCACCATATGGCGCGGGGAATGTTCGAAAATTTTTCTGACAAGATATAAAAAAGACCGGCGGCATGCGTTTGGCATCCCGCCGGTTTTTTGCTGCGGTTTTTTCGGTATTTGTCCGCCGCCCGGCGCGTCACAGGTAACGTCCGGTAACGCTTGCTGGGTTTTGGCGGATCTCCGCCGGCGTCCCGGTGGCCACGATGCGTCCGCCCGCCTCTCCGCCACCCGGCCCCATGTCGATCACATAGTCCGCCTGGCGGATGATGTCCAGGTCGTGCTCGATGACCACGACGGTCGCGCCCTGGGCGATGAGTGCCCGAAACACCCCGAGGAGCACCTGCACATCCAGCGGATGCAGGCCGATCGACGGCTCGTCGAAGACAAAGACCGCGTCGTCCTGCGCCCGGCCGATCTCGCTTGCGAGCTTCAGGCGCTGCGCCTCTCCGCCGGAAAGGCTCGGCGTCTCCTCCCCCAGCGTCAGATAGGAAAGCCCCAGCCGGGAAAGCACCTGCAATTTGGCGTATACGCTCTTCCGGTCGCGGAAGAATTCCAGCGCCTCCGCCACATCCATTTCCATGACCTCCGGGAGGGAGGCGCTTTTCCCCGCTTTGTTGGTCAACTGCACGCCGTAGGCGGCCTTGGCATAGCGCGACCCGCGGCAGTCCGGACAGGGAATGGTCACATCCGGCAAAAACTGCACATCCAGGCTGACCACGCCGGTGCCGTCGCACCCCGGGCAGCGCAAAGACCCGGTGTTATAGGAAAAATCGCTCGCGCGGTACCCCGCTTCCCGGGCGGCGGGCGACTTGGCGAAGAGTTTGCGGAGCTCGTCGTGCACGCCCGCATAGGTCGCGACGGTCGACCGCACATTGATGCCGATCGGCGTGGCGTCGATGAGCTTTGCATGGGCGATCCCTGCGGCGCGGACCTCTCGCACATGCGGCGGGAACGGTTTGCCGTCGATGTGCGCCCAAAGCGCCGGGATGAGGCTCTCCAGCACCATCGTCGTCTTGCCGGAGCCAGAGACCCCGGTCACGACGCAGAGCCGCCCCTTCGGGATGTCCACCTCCAACGGCTTGACCGTATGGATCCGCCCGGTGGACAGGTGGATCATCCCTTGGGAAAAGACCTCTGCCGCGGTCATGCGCGGCCCCTCCTCTTCCGCCGGGCCCGCCAGAAAGCGCCCGATCTGGGAAGCGGGGTTCCGCATGATCTGCGGGACGGTCCCCTCCGCGATCACATGGCCGCCCTTGGCGCCCGCCTGCGGCCCCATTTCGACGATCCAGTCCGCCTCTTTTAGGATCTGCGTGTCGTGATCCACGAGGACCACAGAATTGCCGTCCGCCACAAGGTCGTGCATCACGCCGGTGAGCCCCGCGATGTTGGAAGGGTGCAGGCCGATCGACGGCTCGTCCAGTACATAGAGGACGCCGGTCGTCCGGTTGCGGACGGCGCGGGCCAGCTGCATGCGCTGCCGTTCGCCGGTGGAAAGCGTCGATGCGGCGCGATCCAGCGATAGATAGGACAGCCCCAGCTCCTGGAGCCGCCGGGCCGTGTCCAAAAACGCGCCGCAGATGCTTTCCGCCATGGGGCGCATTGCCTCCGGCAGGCTCTCCGGGACGCCGCGCATCCAGCAAACGGCCTCGCCCAGCGTCATCCGGCATGCCTCGTCAAGGGAGATCCCCCGGAGCTTCGGCGCCCGTGCGGCGGCGGAAAGGCGCGTCCCGTGGCAGTCCGGGCAGATGTCCTCCCGCAGGAACTTCTCTACCCGCTTCATGCCCTTCTCGTCCTTGACCTTGGAAAGCGCGTTTTCCACCGTGTATACGGCGTTATAGTAAGTGAAATCCAGCTCGCCCGCCTGATTGGAATTCTTTGCGTGGTAAAAAATGTGTTTCTTTTCCGCCGGGCCGTGATAGACGATCTCCTTCTCCGCCGGGGTCAATTCGCGAAACGGCACATCCGTGCGCACGCCCATCTCCCGGCAGACATCCGTCATGAGCGACCACATAAGGCTGTTCCAGGGGGCCACCGCCCCCTCGTCGATGGAAAGGGACTCGTCCGGCACAAGCGAGGCCATGTCCACCGTGCGCACGCTCCCCGTGCCGCCGCAGGTCGGGCAGGCGCCCTGTGAATTGAACGCCAGCTCCTCGGCCGACGGCGCATAGAAGGAAACGCCGCAGACCGGGCAGACGAGCGGCTTGCCGGCGGCGACGGCCAGCGTCGGCGGCAGGTAGTGCCCGTTGGGGCAGCGGTGGCTCGCCAGGCGGGAATACAGAAGCCGCAGGCTGTTTAGAAGCTCCGTGCCCGTGCCGAAGGTGCTGCGGATGCCCGGCACGCCGGGGCGCTGATGCAGCGCCAGGGCGGCGGGAATGTGCAGCACCTCTTCTACCGAGGCCTTGGCCGCCTGCGTCATGCGGCGGCGGGTATAGGTCGAGAGCGACTCTAGGTACCGGCGGGAGCCTTCTGCATACAGCACCCCCAGCGCCAGCGAGGACTTTCCGGAGCCGGATACCCCGGCGATCCCGACGATTTTGTGCAGCGGGATGTCGACATCGATGTTTTTCAGGTTGTGGACCTTCGCGCCGCGTACAATGATTTTCTCTGTCATGATTCGATTCTCTTCTGTGTTCCGTTCTTGCGCGCCCCGCCTTGGCTGCTCAGGCTCTTTTTGGCCCCTTGCGCCGGGCGCATAGGGGCGGCAGCCGTGCAGTCTCTATTCTGCGCCATAGGCAAGCGCGCTGTGTTTCATCTTATCACTCGCCGCCCCTTCCCGCAAGATGTGCCGCCTGCATAGAAAAACGCCGCCCATATCTCGCGGGCGGCGCTGTTCTTTTTTTGAAGGGTTTTGCCCTGCAAGCAAGGCGCGCGGGTCACACCTGCTTTTCCTGTTCTGCGATCTGTTCGCACAGGATCTTTTCCGCATAGCCGCAGGCGCGCTCGACGGAACCGGCCTCGAAGGGGTTGGAGAGGTTCGCATAGCGCAGCGTTTCCAGGTAGCTGCGGCTACCGCCGACTTTGCAGAGGGTTAAGTAGTCCTGCCATGCGGCCTGCTTATCCTCGGCATACTTCTTCTTGAACTCCATCGCGCCCATGGTCGTGAGCGTATAGTTGATGTAGTAGAAGGGGTAGAGGTAGATGTGCAGCTTATGATACCAGTACCCGCCGCGCTCCATGAAGGCGTCGTCCTCGTACCTGCGCCAGGGCATATACTTCTGCTCCAGCAGGTGCCACTGATAGGTCCTCTCCTTGGGCGTCAGCTCGGGGTGCGCATAGCAGATATGTTGGAACTCGTCCACCGCCACGCCGAAGGGCACGAAGGTCAACGCCTCCTGCAGATGCGCGAAGCGGAACTTGTCCGCCTGATCGCCGAAGAACCACTCGGCATAGGGATAGGCGAACTGCTCCATGGACATGGAGTGAATCTCCGCGATGTCGGTCGATTCAATGTAATAGTCTGAAAT
>CAKTFI010000081.1 GCA_934555865.1 uncultured Christensenellaceae bacterium
GTGAAGCTGCAAAACTGGATGGAGCACACGGCGGCGCCGCCGGAGGTGCAGACGGAGATCCGCACCCGCATGCAGCAAGAGCTGGAAGGCGGGGCGCAGACGGGCTTTTCCCCGTATCTGCGGGAGGGGGAGGTCTGGTTCGACCACCGCTGGATACTGCTGTGTGGCGTGAAACGATAAGGAAAAGGCCGTGGTCCCAAAAGGGAAGCGGCCTTTTTGCATGCGCAGGGCACGGGCAGGCCGTTTTTGCGGAAAAGCGGGCAGGGAAGTTGTCAAAACCGCCGAAACATAGTATCATAAACACGATGTGCTAGAAAAAGGAGTGTAGGACAGTGAAGGACGGTTTTGTAAAGGTTGCGGCGGCGACGCCCGAGATCCGGCTTGCGGACTGCAACGAGAACGGCGAACAGATCGCCCGCGCCATCGACGCGGCGCAGGCGCAGGGCGCCAAGGTGATCGTATTCCCGGAGCTTTGCCTCACGGGATATACCTGCGGGGATCTCTTTTTGCAGGATCTGCTGCTGCGCGCGGCGGAGGAAGCGCTGCGGCGCGTGATGGAGCAGACGGCGGACAAGGACATCCTCTGCCTGGTGGGGCTGCCGCTGCGCCGGGGGAGCATGCTGTATAACTGTGCGGCCGTCTTTTGTCGGGGAGAGCTGCTGGGCGTGGTCCCCAAGCGCAACATTCCGAACTACAGTGAATTTTATGAGCTCAGGCACTTTTCGCCGGCGGGCGAGGGGATAGAGTGGATCACGCTGGCCGGGCAGGAGGCGCCCTTCGGGCAGAATTTGCTGTTCTGCTGCCGGGAACTGCCGGAGCTGGTGGTCGCGGCGGAGATCTGCGAAGACCTCTGGGTGCCGCAGTCGCCCTCCATCCGGCATGCGGCGGCCGGGGCGACGATCCTTGCGAACCTCTCGGCGAGCGATGAGACGATCGGCAAGAGCGACTATCGCCGCATGCTGGTGCGGGCGCAGTCGGCCAAGCTGGTCTGCGGGTACCTCTATGCCGACGCGGGGGAGGGGGAATCAACGACCGACCTCGTGTTTTCCGGGCATAACCTGATCGGCGAAAACGGCACGATCCTGGCGGAGAGCGCGCTCTTCCAAAACGGGATCCTCTATTCCGAGATCGATGTGCAGCGGCTGATGAGCGAGCGGCGGCGCATGAATACCTACCCCGAGGCGCCGGCGGAGGAATATCTGCGGATTCCCTTTTCGATGTCGCTTGCCGAAACGGCCCTGACGCGGCGGGTGGAGATGCGCCCCTTCGTCCCGGAGGACGGCGAGGACCGGAAAAAGCGCTGCGAGAGCATCTTCGCGATGCAGGTGAACGGGCTCAAGCGGCGTTTGGCGCACATCGGGGCCAAGACGGCGGTGATCGGCATTTCCGGGGGGCTGGATTCCTGCCTGGCGCTGCTGGTGACGGTCAAGACGATGGACGCGCTGCACCGTTCGCGCAAGGACATTGTGGCGGTGACGATGCCCTGCTTTGGCACGACGACGCGCACCAAGACGAACGCCGAGATTCTCTGCGAACGCCTGGGCGTTTCCTTTAAGACGGTGGAGATCTCCGAAAGCGTGCTGCTGCATCTGCGCGACATCGAGCATCCGACGGATGTATACGACGCCGCCTATGAAAATGCGCAGGCGCGGGAGCGCACGCAGGTCCTGATGGATCTGGCGAACCAGACGGGCGGCATCGTCATCGGCACAGGCGACCTTTCCGAGCTGGCGCTCGGCTGGGCGACCTACAACGGCGACCATATGTCGATGTACGGCGTCAACGCGAGCATTCCCAAGACGCTGGTGCGCTATATGGTCGACTATGTGGCGCGGGATGCGGGAGACTCCCAGCTGTTCGAGGTGCTGATGGACATCCTAGACACGCCGGTCAGCCCGGAGCTCTTGCCCGCGCAGGACAACGAGATCGCACAGAAGACGGAGGACCTCGTGGGGCCGTATGAGCTGCACGACTTTTTCCTGTATCAGGTGATGCGCATGGGCTTTGCCCCGGCCAAGGTATACCGGCTCGCGGTCTATGCCTTCCGCGGCGTGTTTTCGCCGGAGGTCATCAAAAAGTGGCTCCGGACCTTCTATTGGCGCTTCTTTGCGCAGCAGTTCAAGCGCTCCTGTCTGCCGGACGGCCCCAAGGTCGGTTCGGTCACGCTCTCGCCGCGCGGCGACTGGCGCATGCCGAGCGACGCCTGTGTGCGGCTCTGGCTGGACGAAGTGGAAAAATTGTAAGAAAAACAGAGGCTTCCCCGGGGAGCCTCTGTTTTGTATTCCATAAAATTACAAAACGATGAATTTTTGCGGGAGCTTCTATACTTTTTCTCGGAAGCGTAGTACAATCAAAATATCTATAGAGAGGGGGATCTTATGGAAGCGACGGGAAAACATGCAGCCGGCAGGGCCGGACAGGCATCTCTATATGCAGATACAAAAACAAAACAGCGCGGAGCAGAGGCACTGCGCGTGAAAAAAAAGGACAGCTCTTCAGGAAGGAAGGCGCCCCTCTGGGTGCGGATGACGCGCGGTGCGGCGATCCTTCTCGCGATCGTCGTGGTGGCCGTGGGGGTGGTGGCCGTCCTGTTGAAGGACGAATCCTCAGCCTATGCGGCACAGGCGAACACTTCTCAGCCGGTGCAGACCGGATCGCCCGCCAACGGGGGCGGGTGGACGCCGGTGGATGTGCGGCAGGCCGCGGCAGACTACGCCAACCAGCTGCGCCAGACGGAGGAGCAGACCTGCTATACCATCGGCATGGAGGACGCGGAAAAGATCCCGGCGATCCATTCGCGTCTGATGGAGCTCGGCTATATGGAGGCGGACGAGCCGTCGGCGACCTACAGCGAGACGACCGCACAGGCCGTGAAGCTGTTTGAGCGCAAAAACGGGTTCGAGATGGACGGCGTGCTGACGCAGTATGAATACGACCTGTTGATGTCGGATGAGGCGGCGAAGTACAGCGTGTCGCTGGGCGACGAGGGCACGGATGTGTGCGAGCTGCAGCGGCGGCTCGTGGAGCTTGGCTACCTGCAGGATGTGACCGGTGAATTCGGCATCTATACGCAAAAGGCGGTCAAGGCGTTTCAGAAGGCGAACAACCTTTCGGCGGATGGGACGATCGGCCAGGAAACGCGGGAAATGCTCTATTCGGACGAGGCCAAGGCCAAGGCGCTTTCGTATGGCGATACGGCGGAGATCCTGAAGACCTATCAGGAGCGCCTGAAAAAGCTCAATTACTATAACGGTGCGATCAACGGCATCTTTAACAGTGAGCTGCGGGATGCAGTTAAGGCGTTCCAGAACAAGAACGGCCTCATCGCCGACGGGGCGATTGGGGCGACGACGGCGGAGCTCTTGATGTCGGACGAGGCACAGCCGAGCTCCTATAGTCTAGGCGACAGCGGCGACATGGTTAAAAAGATTCAGCAGCGCCTGGTAGAGCTCAAGTACATGACCGGTGCGACCGGGTATTTCGGCGAGAATACCGAAACGGCCGTTAAGCGCTTCCAGAGTGCCAACGGGCTCAAGGCAGACGGCAAGATCGGTGAAAAGACGCTGGAAGTGCTGTTCTCGGATGGCGCGAAGAAGTACACCAAGCCGTCCACGGGCGGGAATACCGGTGGCAACACGGGCGGCGGCAGCACCGGCGGCAACACGGGCGGTAGTAGCACTGGAGGAAATACCGGTGGCAACACCGGCGGCAGCAACGGCGGTAACACGGGCGGTGGAAACACCGGCGGCAATACAGGCGGTAGTAGCAACGGCGGCAATACAGGCGGCGGCAGCACCGGCGGGAATACCAAACCGTCCGGCAACGAGGCGACGGACAGCGCGGATTCGTCGAAGGTGGCGAAGTTCATCGAGGTCGCGAAGAGCAAGCTCGGCTGCAAGTATATCCTCGGCGCCAAAGGGCCGGATACTTTCGACTGCTCCGGTTTTGTGTACTGGTGCCTGAAGCAGGTAGGCGTGAATCAGGCGTACATGACCTCGGCGGGCTGGAAGGCGACAACTAAGTACCCGATCATCACCAAAATGAGCGATCTGGAAAAGGGCGATGTCATCAGCTATGAGGGCCATGTCGGGATCTATATCGGCGGGAATCAGATGATCGACGCCTCCTCCTCGGAGGGCAAGATCCGCATCACGAATATCTACAGTGTGGCGTATTGGAAGAACCA
>CAKTFI010000082.1 GCA_934555865.1 uncultured Christensenellaceae bacterium
GCCTGCTACTGTGAGGGGCAGACCGATCGCGCGATGGAGCTTTCGCGGCAGGTATTGCAAAAGGACCGCTACAGCCCGCACGCGCTGTGCAACCTGGTGCTGTTTGCGCTGGGCACAGGGCGCCGGCAGGAGGTGGAGACCTACCGCCCGCTGCTCGCTAAAGCGGATTGCCGCGAGGCAGACGACGACATCAAGGTGGCGCTCACCTATTGCGAACTGGGCGAGGAAGAGGCGGCGTACCCGCTTTTTGGGCGTGCGCTCGAGGAACTGCCCTATGACTATTCCGTGCTGTATTTCCGTGCGGCCTGCGCCAATAATTTGCATAAGCCGCGGGAGGCGATGGATGTCCTGCGGACGATCCAGAAGCTGTGGCCGCACGACACGGTCGCGCCATACTATCTGCGGGAGATTGCGCGGGCGGAGGAGGTGGGCGAGTCCCTGCACATGCTGTACAACTGCCAGGTGCCGGACGCAGAGATCGAGCGGCGGCTTCGGTATTTGAACGCCAAATTCGCCCTACCGGTGGAGGAGCTCCGCCAATGCTGGCGGGAGGACGTCCGGTTTGAGGATCTGCTGCGGTGGAGCGCACAGGCGGGCGGCGACGACGCCAAGCAGACGGTTGTGCGCGTGCTGCGGCGCATCGCGGACGCCAAGGCGGAGGAGATGTTGCGCCGCTGGCTGCTCCGGCGGGACGAGAGCGACGATGTGAAAAACTGGGTGCTGTACGGCCTGCACGAAATGGGGGCGGAACAGCCCTACCTGGCGTACCTTTCCGGCAAAGTGACGGAGGTGCGTATGGGCCGGTCTACGGTCGCGCCCGACAAAGTGCCGGACGCCTATGACCAGATCCTGCGGGAACTGTTGGATCTGTTGGAAAAGTGGGAAAAGAAGACGCTGCTGCCGCGGGCGGTGGAGCTGTTTGCGGCGTATTTGCAGACGCATACCCGCCCGCCGATGCTGCGCAACACCGGGGCGTGGGCCGGGGCGCTGGCGGCGATTGCCATGCAGGAACAGACCGGTTCCGACGCGGTGGCCGAGGCGGCAGACCGCCTGCAGGTCGCGCCAGGGGCGATCCGGCGGCGGGTGGCGCTCATCCATAAGCGGCTCATAGGAGGCAAGGACCATGCAGAATAGAGAATGGAATCTGATCGACTTCCATGGGAAGTTTTTGGAGGATTATATGAAGTGGAGCGTGGCGCACCCGGAGGAAGCCGCCCGGGAGGAGGACAGCGACGCCCATTACTACGACATGTACGCGGATTGGCTCAATACGCCCAAGGACTGGCTCGGCGGCGTGAGCCCGCGCGGGTACTTCGCGGAGATGCAAGATGCGCCGATGCTCGTTTCGGCGTTCATGGAATACATTTTGCAGGAAATGGAGGTGCCCGACCCGCTGGCCGAACGGCTGGTGGCCGAGGCGGACGCGGTATATCCCATCTTTTTGCACATCCTGATGGAGGATGCACCGCAGGAGGACATTTCCCCCGAGGAATTGCAGCAGATCCGCGCCGAGATCCTCCCGCTCATCGGGGAAATGCACAAGCCGCACCCCTATTTGCGCTACATCGCCCTGCTGGAAGGGCAGACCGAGGAGACCGCGCTGGCGGAGGAGCTGGCCGAGGCGCTCATGGAAACGGGGACGCAGTATTTTCCGCAGATGCTCGCAGCCTACGCCCGCGCGGACGGATATGCGCGCATGGCGTTCCTGGACCTGTTTTCGCGGATGCCGGGGGAGGACAAGGCGTTCTTTCTGCTGCGCGATGCACTCGAGGAGCCGGACGCGGATGTCGCCTTTCTGGCAGACTGCCTGGGGCGGCTGGGCGACCCGCGCGCGGTGGAGGCCATGAAGAAGATCCTCTACCGGCCGGGGCTGGCATATTACCAGTTTAAGGAGCTCAAGAACGCGATCGAGGAACTGAGCGGCGAGGAGCTGGAGGAGATGGACTTTTCCGGCGACGCGCTGTACGAATATTTGAAGGAAGATCATGATGCAGAATAAATTGCGCTGCTACGCGGCCTGCTCGTTCGGGCTGGAAGCGGTGGTGGCAAGGGAATTGGAGGCGCTGGGCATCGGGGGGATCGAGTCCCGTGACGCGCGTGTGTATTTCGAGGCGGACGCCCGGCAGCTCGCGGCGGCGAACCTGTGGCTTTCCGCGGCGGACCGCGTGTACATCGTCGTGGGGGAATTTTCGGCCGTGACCTTTGACGAACTGTTCGAGGGCGTGCGCGCGATCCCGTGGGAGCAATACCTGCCCCGCGACGCGGCCTTCCCGGTGAACGGGGATGCGGTGCGCGCGGAACTGATGAGCGTTTCGGACATCCAGGCGGTGGCCAAAAAGGCGATCGTCGAGCGCTTGAAGGCGGCCTACGGCCTCTCCTTTTTTCGGGAGAGCGGGTGGAGCTATCCCATCTATATCAACAACCTGGCAAACCGCGTGACCGTGTCGCTCAACGCGAGCGGCGTGGGGCTGAACCGGCGCGGATACCGCACGCGCAACGCCAAGGCGCCCATCCGGGAAACGCTGGCCGCCGGGCTCATCCGCCTCTCGCGGTGGTACGATCGGCCGTTCTATGACATCCTGTGCGGTTCGGGGACGATCACCATCGAGGCCGCCTTGCAGGCGCAAAAGCGTGCGCCGGGACTGTATCGGAGCTTTGCGGCGGAAAAGTGGTCGGACGCGATGCAAGCCGCCTTTGCGGAGGAGCGGGAACGCGCGCGCGACCTGTTCGTCAAGCACCCGGATATTCAGATCTTCGCCTCGGACATCGACCCGCAGATGCTGGAGCTCACGGAATTTCACGCCAAAAAGGCGGGGGTAGAGGACATCGTGCAGATCTCCCGGCAGGACGCGACCAAGTTCGTGCCGGCGACCGCGCAGGGGACGCTCATTTCCAACCCGCCCTATGCGATGCGCCTCGGCGAAAAGAAGGAAGTGGACGCGCTCTACCGCGGGCTGGGCAAGGCGCTGTTGGGCTTGGAGGACTTCCGGCTGTACTTCATCTGCGCGGACGAGGATTTTTCCAAAACCTTCGGCCGCAAGGAGGACAAGCGCCGGAAATTGTACAACGGAAATATTCGCTGCTATTTCTATCAATATTTTCGCAAAAGGTAGATTGACAAGCCAAGAAAAGTATAGTATAATTTCCTCGTTGTCTAAAAGGAATCAAAATTTGGAGCTGCCAGCGTGGCACAGTTGGTAGCGCAGCTGATTCGTAATCAGCAGGTCGGGGGTTCGAGTCCCCCCGCTGGCTCCATCTTTTGAAGTCTTCGGGGTATAGCGCAGCTTGGTAGCGCGCTTCGTTCGGGACGAAGAGGTCGCAGGTTCAAATCCTGTTACCCCGACCATATCGAGTGGTCATAAGGGATTTCACTTATGACCACTCGATTTTTTTATGCTTTTTTAGGCAGATGGAATATCTTTTTTTGCTATACTAGGATATACTTTACGGAAATATTTAGCCGTGTTCTGTTGGACAGGATTGTGCAATTAAGCAATAACCCGCAAAGCAGTGCCATATCGGCAGATAAGTCCCTGTATTATAGATTTGTAGATGGTACTTTTAGCATTCGATAATAAACAAAGCCCCTCTGTTTTTCAATAGAGAATTTTTGATTCATGAATGATTCGACGCCTCTCATCGGAAAAGCCGACGAATTCTAGTATTAAAAAGGTGCGTATTTTTGAATGGACTTTTTTAAATTAAGTGGTATAGATTTCCCTGTTGTTTCTTTTTGTGTTTTTGCTGTTTCGTGACACAGTACCTTTTCATCGCATACAGAAATACTCATTTCCCCGCATACTTTGAAGATTTCAGTGGTAATGTACAAAAGCCTTACTTGCAGTCAATGATCTTAAAGTTCTTCAAAATGTCAAAAGAGACGCAGCCAACGGATTACTCCGAAGGCTGCGCTTTTGAATTTTTCCGATATTCAATTTTGCAATGTGTTACTTTAGCGAGCAGACCGTTTTTACTCCGATTCTCGAAAAACGGTATTTATCAGGGAAAGCCCTGACGACTCCTTGTATTCAAATAGAATTCATAATATTGAGCAAACTCTGATAGCTGTCAACATCGTGGTATACGACATTACTTGTAGACATCTCGTTGAACAGCTTCTTGGCGCAAGAGATTTTCGCCTGCTCAATAGGACGCAGCTCAAGGCTTTCCATTGT
>CAKTFI010000083.1 GCA_934555865.1 uncultured Christensenellaceae bacterium
TCCTGGCGCTGGCCAAGGCCTTGCAGAGCGAGGAAGTCAAGAAGTTCATCGAAGAGAACTATGACGGCGCGGTCATCGCGATGTTCTAAGAAAAAACGAGGATCAAGGGTCGCTTTCCCGGGACGGGAGGGCGGCCCTTTTTTGCGCCTTATGCGGCGCGTTGGGTGGGCCGGTGCAGAGGCGGCCGCGCAGAGGGGCATTTTCCTTTGCATGTTCGAGAAGAACGGATTTTGACCTTGCGCGGAACTCGGCGCTGCGTGAGAGGTGCGCTCTTCTTCCTTTTCTTCTGCCTGTTCACCTTTCGGGCAGACCCCCGTGGTGAGGGGTCTGCTTTCTGAGAGAAATGCCGCAGGGGGTTGGCTTTTTTTGAGCCTTTCACAAAGGGATTGGCTGTGTTAGAATAGGGGAAAGAAAACCACGGCGGAGGCAGGGCAGATGCAGCAGGTACCCGAATATTTGACCAAACAATTGATGGCGCAGTACGGCGAGGAGCAGGCACGGGCGATTTGCCAGGGGTATGCCGCCCGGCGGCCGGTCACGCTGCGCGTCAACCGGCTCAAGGCGGAATCGGCGGAGGTTCGCGATGCGCTCGCGGCGGCGGGCATTTCCTTCCGCCCGGTCGCGTGGAGCGAGGACGCCTTCCTCCTGCCGGACGCCCGGGTAGAAGCGGTGCGCGCGCTGCCCGCCTATGAGGAAGGCAAGATCTATCTGCAAAGCCTGTCCTCCATGCTCCCGCCCCTCTTCCTCTGCCCAAATCCGGGCGAAGCGGTGCTCGACATGGCGGCGGCTCCCGGCGGCAAGACGACGCAGATGGCGGCCATGACGGGCGATCGGGCACAGATCACGGCCTGTGAAAAGAACGCCATCCGCGCGGAACGCCTGCGGTACAACCTGCAAAAGCAGGGCGCAAAGCGCGTCTATGTGATGCAGACGGATGCCGCGCGGCTGGACGACCTGTTTTCCTTCGACAAGGTCCTGCTGGACGCGCCGTGCAGCGGCAGCGGGACGATCGCCCTGTGGCAAACTAAGCTCTCCTTTTCGCAAAAGCTCGTGGAGCATTGTGTGCAGACGCAGCGGCAGCTTTTAAAAAAGGCGCTGCGCGTGCTGAAGCCGGGCGGGGAACTCGTGTATTCCACCTGTTCCATCCTGGCGCAGGAAAACGAACAGGCGGTGGCCGAGGCGCTGAAGGGCGGGCGGGCAGAGCTTGTGCCCTGCGCCGCGCCGGAGGGCGTCCCGACGCTGCCCACGAATCTTCCGGGGACGCTGTGCGTCGCGCCGGACGAGGTGTACGAGGGCTTCTTCGTCGCCAAATTGCGCAAAAAATAATTTCCAAAGCTCGAAAGCGGCCATTTGGCCGCTCTTTTTTTGCGGGAAAAAGCGGAAATCCCGCACACGGTGCGCATATAGTAGAGCAAGGCGCTTTGCCTGTTTGGAAAGGAGGCAGCATGAACGGAAGCAGGTATGTTGGATGGGGGCTGCGGCCGGCGGCCGCGCGGGGCGATACCCCGGCGCAGAGCTATGCCCGGTTCGCCCGGCAGAACCCCGCGCACGGGATGCTCAAGGCACAAGCCTATGCAGGCGAGCGGATATACCCAGTCGCCAATGTCCGGGTGGATATTTCCCGGAAATTCCCGGCAGGGATATATGCAATCGATGCACAATGGACGGACATTTCCGGATTGACGGAGCCGGTCGCTCTCCCGGCGCAGCCGGCGGCGAATTCTAAAACACCGGGGCAGTGGGAACCGTATACGAGCTATGATGTGACTTTTTCGCACCCGGGGTATACGACGGTGATCGTGCACAATGTAGAGGTGTTCGAGGGCATCACTTCGCTGCAATTTATGGAGATGATCCCGCGCGGGGCCGCGCCCGGCGGGCGAGAGGTGGTCGAATACAACGCCGGGGCCTCCCCGCGGCGCTGCGAATAGGGGGAACCGCGATGGAAACACCCTTTGGATACCCCGTGATCCCGGAACGCATCACCGTGCACCTCGGCCGCCCGGAAGAGAGCGCGCGCAATGTCGAGGTACCCTTTTCGGACTATATCAAGAATGTGGCGTCGAGCGAGATCTACCCGACCTGGCCGGAAAACGCAATCCGCGCCAACATCTATGCGCAGATTAGCTACGCCCTGAACCGGGTATATACCGAATGGTACCGGTCACGGGGATATGACTTTGACATCACCAATTCCACGCAATATGACCAGGCGTATGTGCCGGAGCGCGACATCTTTGAAAACATCTCACAGATCGTCGATGAGATTTTTAACAACTATGTGCGGCGGCAGGGGAGCGTCGAACCGTACTTCACGCAGTATTGCAACGGGACGACCTCCACCTGTGCCGGACTGTCGCAATGGGGGACGGTCGAGCTGGCCAATCAGGGGTACCTGCCCTACGAGATCCTGCGCTACTACTATGGCGACGACATCGACATCGTGCGTAACGCGCCGGTACAGAATGTGGAGGAATCCTACCCCGGCATCGCGCAGCGGCGCGGCATGCGCAGCAACAACATCCGCATCCTGCAGGGAGAGCTCAACCGCATCGCGGAAAATTATCCGGCGATCCCCCGCATTGACCGCGTCAACGGCGTGTTCGGTGCGGAGACGGAGGAGGCCGTGCGGGAATTCCAACGCATCTTTCAGCTAGAACAGGACGGCGTGGTCGGCAAGGCGACCTGGTATAAGGTCAAGCAGATCTATGACGGCGTCAAGCGGCTAAACGAGCTGGATTCCGAGGGCGTCCGCCCGGAGGAATTGACGCCCGTCGTCCCGACCGAGGTGCGCCCGGGCGAGACGAGCAACGAGGTGCGCACGGTGCAGTATTACCTGGCGGTGATCGGGTATTTTTTGGAGGGGCTCCCCGAGATCCGCATCACCGGCACCTATGGGCCGGAGACAGAGGAAGCCGTCCGCGCGTTTCAGCAATACTACGGCCTCCCCGCGACGGGGGAGCTCGACCGGCAGACCTGGAACCGCATGCTGCTCACCTATCGGGAAATTTCGCAGACGCTGGCTGCGCAGGAGTATGCGGATATTCTCTTTCCCGGGTTTTTGCAGGAGGGTACGGAGGGCGACGCGGTGGAGCGCCTGCAGCGATATTTGATCGCCCTGTCCGAAAGCTACCCCGAGATCCCGCGCACGCAGCAGACCGGATATTTCGGGCGGCTGACACTGGCCGCGGTCGAGGCGTTTCAGGCGCTGTTCGGCATCCCGGTCTCCGGCATCGTGGGGCCCGCGACCTGGGAAACGCTGACGCGCATCTACCTCGGCATGCAGGCCTCCTAACCCAGCATGGCTTGGCGGCGCAGGGAAATTGTGCTATACTAAAGAAAATACAACAAAAAAGGTAGGAAATCTATGCGGGAATTTGTGCTATTTACGGATTCTTCCTGTGATCTGCCTGCGGACCTGGCAGATCAGCTGGGGCTTGCGGTCGTGCCCCTTTCGGTGACGGTCGGGGAGGATACCTATAAAAACTACCTGGACGGCCGGGAGATCACGGCCAAGGCGTTCTATGACGCGATCCGCGACGGGGCGGATGTGCATACCTCGGCGGTCAACACGCAGGCCTTTTTGGATGCGTTGCGCCCTGTATTGGAGGAAGGAAAAGACATCCTGTACTTGGGCTTTTCCTCCGGGCTGAGCGGCACCTATAGCGCCGGAGCGGCGGCCGTGCGGGAGCTTGCGGATGCATACCCGGCGCGCAAGGTCTATGCCGTGGATACACTGTGTGCGTCCATGGGGCAGGGGCTCCTCCTGTACCTGGCGGCGCAAAAGAAAGCGGCCGGTGCGACGATCGAGCAGGTGCGCGACTATGCGGAGGAGACCAAGTGGAAGATTTGCCACTGGTTTACGGTCGAGAATCTGATGCACCTGAAAAAGGGCGGGCGCGTGTCCGCCACAGCGGCTATCGTGGGTACGGTGCTGAATATCAAGCCGGTTATGCACATGGATGTGCTGGGCAAGCTCGCGGCCGTGGGCAAGGTGCGCGGACGGCGCGCGTCCATCCGGGCGCTGTTTGAAAAGATGCGCGAACATGTCGTGCACCCCGAGGGGCAGATGATCTTCATCAGCCACGGCGACTGCGAGGAGGAAGCGCAGGCGCTGGCCAATTTGATCCGCCGGGAATGGCAGGTCGCGGATGTCGTC
>CAKTFI010000084.1 GCA_934555865.1 uncultured Christensenellaceae bacterium
CTTCAGCACATGGTTGGCCATCGCCGCCGCCTTCTTCAGGACGCCGAACGCCCGAATCACTTCCTTCGGCATGGTCTCGATCCCCACGCCAATCTTGAAGTTCTCGTGGCTGCGCTCTGTCTGCGCCGCCCAATACTTATCGGCAGGCACCTTGACTTCACCCATGGAGTCGTGTTCGATTCGATATTCCATCTTGTAATTCACCTTTTATTCCTAGTATTTTGCTATGATTTTCCCCAATCAGCATCAAAGCTGCCGCGACATGCATCACGACAGCTAAGATTCCTGTTCAGTAATATGCAATTGTGTTCAGAGCTCAGAACTGAATATTGGAGATGACTTCCTTCAGGCTTTCTGCACTCTTGTGCATGAGCGCAACTTCCTCTTCGGTGAGCGGCGCCACGATGCGATTGACGATGCCATCGCGACCAATGACCGTCGGCATGCTGAGGCAGACATCCTCGATGCCGTATTCCCCATGCATCATGGAGGAAACGGTCAGGATGGTGTTCACACCGTTCAAAATGCAGGCGCACAGGTTAGAGACCGTCGCCGCAATCGCGTGGAAGGTCGCGCCCTTGCGCTTGATGACGATGCCGCCGGACTTGCGGACGAAGTCCTCGACTTCTGCATGGTCGAGCGCGGGCATTTCTGCGGGCTTTTCAACCAGGCTCGCCTCGTAGTCGTCGACCGGCACGCTGTCGATCTTGGCAAGCGACCACGGAACAA
This sequence comes from uncultured Christensenellaceae bacterium, assembly GCA_934555865.1. Taxonomy (GTDB): domain Bacteria; phylum Bacillota; class Clostridia; order Christensenellales; family Christensenellaceae; genus QANA01. The sequence goes on from CAKTFI010000084.1 coordinate 730, forward strand.
AGGAGGAGTCACCGTGTTCACCATATACAGTCGCATGCACACTCTTGGCGTCAATCTGATAGCGCTCTGCCAGCGTCGCACACAGCCGCGCCGTATCCAGCGAAGTGCCGGAACCGATGATGTGCTTTTCCGGGATGCCGGACATCTTGATGCATTCATAGGTCAAAACATCGACCGGGTTGCTGACAATCACATAGATCGCGTCCGGCGCGTATTTCACGATCTCACCCATGATGCTCTTCGTGATGTTGACATTCGTCTGCGCGAGGTCCAGGCGCGTTTGGCCGGGCTTTCTCGCGATGCCGGAGGTCACGACCACAATGTCCGAACCGACGGCATCCGCATATTCCCCAGCATAGACCTTCGCCGCCGATGCGTACAAAACGCCCTGGTAGATGTCCATCGCTTCCCCAAGCGCCTTTTCCTTGTTGATGTCGATCAGGACGATTTCCGAAGCGATGCCCTTCACAACCATCGTATAGGCAATAGTCGAGCCTACGCTTCCAGCACCGATAATGGTCACTTTGTTACCCATGATAAACTCCTTTATCTCCCAAATATTGTTCTGCTATCGTTATGTTATCCGGCGGAGAATGCCGCCGGGCATATGCTTATTTTGAATGCCGGGCCGGTTTGAGCTTTTCCGACAGGTGCTTGGAAAGCAGCGCGAACGAACAGGCCATGTTCTCGCTCTGCATGAGCACATCCGCCGGAACGATCAGGTGCACCGGTGCGAAGTTCCAGATCGCCTGCACCCCGCTTTGCACCAACAGGTCACAGACGCGCTGCGCTTCATAGTTGGGCACCGTGATGATGCCGATCTTGACCTGGCGCTGCGCGCATACCTCGGAGAGCTTTTCCATCGGGAAAACCGGCTTCCCGTTGATCTCCCGCCCGACGACCGCCGGGTCTGCGTCAAACGCCGCCAGGATGTCCAGCCCGTATTCGGCAAAGCCGCTATACGAGAGTAGCGCCCGACCGAGGTTTCCCGCGCCGACCAGCACTGCCGTATGCGTGTCGTCATAACCTAGGAAGTGCTCGATATCGTAGATCAGATCCTCGATCGCATACCCCACTTTGGGCCGTCCGCCGTCACTCACGAGCGAAAGATCCTTGCGCACCTGCACATCGTTGAGCCCCAGCGCCTCGGCAATGCCTGTCGCGGAAATATTGGTGACCTCCCCCTTGGGGAGAGCTTTCAAGTAATTCAAATATTTCGGCAACCGCGATATAGTTTGTACAGAAACCGATTTATAGTCCACGCATCTCACCCCGGAAGAAAGTTCCCGTCCAAATCGGGACCCTTTTATTTCAAGTATATCTTAGCGGATTTTCCTGTAAAAATGAAATATGAAGAATTATATATCGATATTCTTTTATCGATATATAATTCTTCATAGTAAGATTCCTGCAAAATTCCTCTATTTTTCCAAAAAAGCGCTTTATAATTCGCCTTTTTCCGCCGTATGCCGTATATCTCTGCAATGTTTTTCTCGTTAATATATCGATTTTTATATATAATATTATAGTATTTATATATAAATTGATATTCCACATGCTCGATTTACCCGGCAAGCACGGCTTATACCTCGCCGGCCGCCGTGCGCGCCACCTCGATGTTCACATTGCAGGCGCGATAGCGCTTCAGCGTTTTCTCGTCGATATGTTCGTCCGTTACAATCACATCGATGTCCGTAATGTCGGCGAACTTGGTAAACGCGGACTTGCCGATCTTGCTGGAATCGCAGAGCAGGATCACCTCATCCGCCCGCCGCACAAATTCGCGCTTGAGCAGCGTCAGGTTGATGTCCGTATTGGTCGCGCCCTTTTCCGGCGTCACGCCCTCCGTCGAGAGGAACGCCTTGTTCGCGTTGATGTTTTGCAGCGCGTCGATCGCCGTCTGCCCAAACAAGCTGTTGAACCGCTTGCGCAAAAACCCTCCCGTCAGGAGGATCGTCGCGTTGGAATGCGAATTCAGGTAATATGCTACTTCGAGGTCGTTGGTGACGATGGTCAGGTCCGGCACCTCTGCAATCATCATCGCCAGTTCCCGCGTCGTCGTCCCGATGTCGATAAACAAAATGTCGCCCGGCTCCACCATGGTCGCCGCCAGCTTGCCGATCGCCTGCTTTTCGGTCCTGTGCTCCACCAACCGTTCGGTATACGGCAGGTCAAAGTTTGTCTTTTTATTGCTGATCGCCCCGCCATGCGTGCGCTTCAAAAGCCCCGCGAATTCCAATTCCCGCAGGTCATTGCGTACCGTTGCCGGAGAAACACCAAATTCCTCGCAGAGGTCAGAGACCGTCGTCTTCGCCTGGCGGTTGACCCGCTCCACAATCCGCCGCTTTCGTTCTTCCGCGAAAATATTTTCCTCGCCCTTACTCAATCTATCGAGCCTCCCTGTCGATCTCCCTCATCCTTCGCTTTTCATTCTATCACACTTTCCGAAAAAATGTCAGCCTCCTCTCCCGTTTTTACGCCGCGCTATGCTATACTATAGGAAAGCATTGTTTGGAGAGTGTCATGAAGAAAATACTGCTCATCGCCACCGGCGGAACCATTGCATCCAAACCAACGGCCGCGGGGCTCGCGCCGCAGATCTCCTCGGAAGAGATCCTGCGTTCCGTGCCCGAAGCCGCCACATTTTGCGAAATCGACGCCGTCCAGCTCCTCAATTTGGACAGCACCAATATCAATTACCGGCACTGGCTACAGATCGCTTCCTGCATTCAGCAGCACTATGCCCGGTACGACGGCTTTGTCATTACGCATGGCACGGACACCATGGCCTATTCGCTGGCCGCGCTGTCCTACCTCATTCAGAACAGTCCCAAGCCGATTGTATTTACTGGGTCACAGAAGTCCATCCATGAGAAGGACACCGACGCGCGCGGCAACCTGCTAAATGCCTTTATCTACGCCGCCGACGCGCATGCACAGGGAGTACGCCTTGTCTTTGACAATCGCGTGATCCTGGGGACGCGCGCACGCAAACTGCGCACCAAGAGCTATAACGCCTTTTCCAGCATCGATTACCCGGAAATCGCCATCTTCCGCGATCATAAGCTGCTGTACTATATCGAGGAAACGCCCCCGGCGGCGGGACCGTTCTTTTATACGGCGCTCGACCCGCGCGTGTTCGTCCTGAAGCTGATCCCGGGGATGGACGCGCACATCTTTTCCTATCTGGAGGAGCACTATGACGCCGTGATTCTGGAGAGCTTCGGCGTCGGCGGCGTCCCCTGCTATGGCGACGAGGCGTTTTTGGACGCCATCCACCGCTTCCTGCAAAGCGGAAAAACCCTTGTCATGGCGACACAGGTGCCCTTCGAGGGGAGCGACATGGAGGTCTATCAGGTCGGGTTCCAGCTCAAGGAGCGCTATGA
>CAKTFI010000085.1 GCA_934555865.1 uncultured Christensenellaceae bacterium
ACCTGGGGCGGCTGGGCTTCCTATTGGATACGGAGCTCGCAAACCTGGAGGCGGCGCTTTCCAAGATCACGGCCGGAGAATGCGCCGTGCAGGAACGCATCATGCTGGAGGCGTTTTTGCGGGACGAGGTGGGCGAACTGCGGTCGGTGGGCTATGCGCTCAACGAGGCGGTCGTCTCGCAGAAGAATAAGCTGCGCATCATCCATGTGACGGTCGATGTCGACGGGGAACGCGCCTGCAACTACTGGTGCGACGGGGTCATTTTGTCCTCCCCCTCGGGATCGACGGCCTATTCGCTGTCGGCGGGCGGGCCGGTGGTCGCGCCGACGGTCGATGTATTGCTCATCACGCCGCTCTGCCCGCATTCGCTGCGGTCGTGCAGCTTTGTTGTCGCGGGAGAATCGGAGATCGGCCTGCAAGTGCAGGGTAACGCGGCGCAGGTCGCTCTGGCGCTGGATGGGCAGGATTCCGTCGAGGTTCCGGCGGGCAGTACCGTCCTCCTGCGCAAGGCGGCATTTACGGCAAAATTTTTACAGGCCACGGGCAAGAGTTTCTATACCGTCCTACGCGAAAAGCTGGCGGAATGGCGATAAGAGAACCTTGGAAGGGAGTTTCCATCTATGAAGAATGATCGTCAAAAGGCGATTTTGGATATTATTGCGGCACAGAACATCGAGACCCAGGAGGAATTGGGCGCGCAGCTGCAGCAGCACGGATTTCGCGTGACGCAGGCGACGATTTCCCGGGACATCAAGGAACTGCACCTCATTAAGGTACAGGCCGAACGCGGTGTGTATAAATATGCGGTGAATGAGGCGAGCGCGGTGCTCAATACCGAACGGATGGTGCGCATCTTCCGAGAGGTGGCGGTCTCGGTGCAGGGATCGGGCAATATCGTCGTGATCAACACCCTGTCCGGGAGCGGCCCGGCCGCAGGCGAGGCGATCGACAACTTCGGCATCGAGGAGATCATCGGCAGCCTAGCGGGGGACAACACGGTGTTTGTCGTAACGGAGGAGCACATGCGCGACACGGTGATCGAAAAGCTGCGCGCGATAATGCGCTGAACAGATTTTTGGGAGGGATGGAGCAATGATCTCCGAGCTGGTGATTCGAAATATCGCGCTCATCTCGCACCTCTCCATTCGCTTTGAGAGGGGCTTCAATGTCCTTTCGGGAGAGACGGGCGCGGGTAAGTCGATTCTGGTGGATTCGGTCAACCTGATTCTGGGGAGCCGGGCCGACCGGGAACTGATCCGCGCGGGCGAGCGCGAGGCCTGGGTGGAGGCGCAGCTGTACCTGACGGAGGAGCAGCGCGCGCTCCCTGTTTTGCAAAAATACGGGATCGAGGGCGAGGAGTGCATCGTCTCGCGCGAATTGGGCGCGCAGGGGCGCAGCACCTGCCGCGTCAACGGCCGCTTGGTGAGCCTGGGCGCGCTGCGGGAGATCATGGCCTGCTTTGTCGACATCTATGGGCAGAACCAAAGCACGCGCCTCTTGGAAGAGGCCTATCATTTGCAGCTGATCGACGCCTATGCCGCGGGAGCGGTCAAGGCGCCGAAGGAGGCGGTCGCGGCGGCCTACCTCGCCTATCGGCAGACCGAACGCGCCGTGCGGGAGCTGGAGGGAAGCGCCGCAGAAAAGGCGCGCCGGCTGGACCTGTTGGCGTATCAGATTGCGGAGATCGAGCGCGCCGCGCTGCGCGAAGGGGAGGAAGAAGCGCTTCTTTCCGAAAAAAAGCTCATGCAGAATGCGGAACGCATCGCGGAATGCCTGCAAACGGCGCGAGACGCCCTCTCGGGCGATCGCGGCGCGGTGCAGCAGCTGTATGCCTCGACGCACGCCATGCGGCAGATCGCGTCGCTGGATGAGGCCTATGCGCGCGTCGAAAAGGCGCTGAGCGACGCCTATTATGCCGTCGAGGACGCGGCCTATGAGGTGGTGGAGCAGGCGGACGGCACGCGCTATGACCCTGCGCGGCTTGCGGAGATCGAGGCGCGGCTTGCGGAGATCTCCGCGCTCAAGCGCAAATACGGCGCGTCGGTGGAGGAGGTCCTGGCGTACCTGGAGGACTGCCGCACACAGGCCGAGCAGTTAGAGCACAGCGAGACGCGGCTTAGCGCGCTGCATGTCGCGCTGGAGGAACAGCGGCAGACGCTGGAGGAGGCCTGTGCGGCGCTCAGCGCGCTGCGGCGGCAGCATGCGGACAAGCTGGGTGCGCGCCTGACCGGCGAATTGCAGGAACTGGGCATGAAGGACGCCGTGGTGGAAACGCATTTCGAGCGCACGGCCTATTCCCAGGGCGGATGGGACGCGGCGGCGCTCTACCTCTCGGTGAATCGCGGCATCCCGCCCCGGCCGCTCGCCAAGGTGGCCTCCGGCGGGGAGATGTCGCGCATCATGCTGGCCATCAAAAACATCGTCACGGAAAACGAGCCGATCGACACGATGATTTTTGACGAGATCGACACGGGCATCAGCGGCACGATGGCGCAGATCGTCGCGCAGAAGATCGCGAACATCGCGCGCAGCCGGCAGGTGATCTGCGTCACGCACCTGCCGCAGCTGGCCGCCATGGGCGACGCCAATTTCTATATCGAAAAGCACGAGGAGGACGGCGTCGTTTCGACGCACCTGCACCGGATCGAGGCGGAAGCGCTGGAGCAGGAGATCGCGCGGCTTTCCGGTGGGCTGCAATCGGCTGTTTCGCGGCAGCACGCGCGGGAATTGCTGGCCAACGCGCAAAACCTCAAACGCGCGATGGAAGATTTTTGACCGCATAAAAAAACGCCTTGCAAAGGATACTAGGGAAAAGTGATTCTTTGCGAGGTGTTTTTTATATGATGTTGAAAAAGAGGTGGTCCCGGGGCCTGGTGCTCTGGGGATTGGTGCTGCTCTGCCTGTTGGCGGGCGGATATTCGCTGACGCGGCAGCTGGCGGCGCTTCCGGACGAGATATATCTGATTGGCGGCGGCTCCCGTGTGCTGGATGTGGGGCTTCCCATGAGCATGACCTTGCAGGACGCCGTGGAGGAGAGCAAAGAGCCTTCGGGAATCATCGTAAATGGGAGCCCCGTCTCGCGGGACGGCGGCGTCCGCTCTGCCTTGGAGGTCACAGGCAGCGCAGAGGGGCAGGCCAGCGTAGAGCTGAAGCTCTTCGGCGTGATCCCGATCAAGGAGATGCGCATCACTTCTGTCCCCGAGAAGGTGCTGGTCCCGGGCGGGCAGAGCATCGGCGTCATGCTGCATACGCGCGGGGCGCTCGTTGTGGGGCTCATGGACATTTCCCGGGAAAACGGCGAAAAAGTGGGTCCGGCCAAGCAGGCGGGACTGCGCGCGGGCGACATCCTGTTGGAATATGACGGGGTGGAGATCCAAAATGCCGCACACCTCTCCTCCCTGGTCGAAGCGCGCGGCGCGGGCGAGGTGCCAATCGTGATTCTGCGCGACCAGGTGCGGTTGGAGCTGCACATTTCGCCGATACAGGACGGAGGGAGCGGGGAATACAAGCTGGGCGCGTGGCTTCGGGACAGCACGCTGGGTGTGGGGACGCTCACCTTCTATGACCCGGAAAGCGGCCATTTCGCGGGGCTGGGGCACGCGATCACCGACTTTGACACGGGGGAGATTTTGACCGTCCGGGAAGGGACGATCGTGCAGTCCAACATCCTCGATGTGGTGAAGGGGCGCGCCGGAGAGCCGGGCGAGCTCAAGGGGAGCTTTTCCAGCTCCTCCAAAACGCTGGGCAGCATTGTAAAAAACACCGACTACGGGATCTACGGAGACGCCGAGGAGGCGCTTTCCAACCCGTGCTATGCCTATCTGGAGGCGGCGGACCGGAGCGAGGTCAAGACGGGCAAGGCCTCTGTCTTGTGCACGGTCGACGGCGGGGGCGTCCGGGAATATTCCTGTCAGATCATCAAGATCTACGCGCAGGAGACGCAGGCGCAGCGCAGCTTCATCCTGGAGATCGACGACGAAGCTCTGCTGGACAAGACCGGCGGCATCGTGCAGGGCATGAGCGGCAGCCCGATCCTGCAGAACGGAAAGCTGATCGGCGCGGTCACGCATGTGTTTAT
>CAKTFI010000086.1 GCA_934555865.1 uncultured Christensenellaceae bacterium
GTTCTACTGCCTCGTTTCCTCTATCCTGCTCTATTTCCTGTTCATGTTCTTCTTCCATCGGGAGTTTTTCTTGAGCATCGTCACTTGGGAAAACACACGCACCATGCTGCGCACGCTGGGCGGATGCCTGCTCGCGGTGCTCATGCTCTGCGGGCTGCTCATGCGTTTCCTCTCCGGCAGCCTGTACCGCGAGGAAGTAAGCACGGCGCTGCGGACAGCGGAATAACCCCAAAAAAACACAGCATTGCCCCGCCATCCGGCGGGGCTTTCTTATGCTTACGATCGATTTCCTGGCAAAATTTCCCCTTCTGTTTTCAGCTTGCCGATCCGCCGATTTCCCCTCCCCAGGCTTGCAATCGATTTCCCGGCGTTTCATTCTCTGCACCTGTGCCGCGCTCCTCTAACCGTCATTGCTTCTTTGCTCTTACCTTTTTCGTTGCGAAGCCTTCCTGTGCCTATCTTCTCCCTTGCCTGTCGGTTTTTTCTGCATGTATGGCTTGCCATTCCTCAAGAAGGATTGCATATGCGTCCTTGTCGTTCCGCTTCCTTGTCATTCCGCTTCCTTCCCTTACCTTCCGTTCCCCCTAAATCGTTCTCCCCTCTTCTCCCGGAAACTTCAGGTTGTCTAGCAATCGATAGCACAGCAGCAGGCGATGCTATCACGATTAAGGTGGTATATGGATGCAGCCCCTTGGAGCGCTACAAGGCAGAAGCATTTGCCTGTCCCACAGACATCCGTACCGTGTTTGGAAAATATGCCTTCAACGCAGGAAGCATGCTCTCTGCCCTCAGAACATATACTTTGGTATTCGATTCTGGAAGGGAGGCCACCCATGACCCGTCCGGCAAAACTGCTGCTGCCCATATTATTCGTCTGCCTGCTGCTCGGCGCTTCCTCCGTGGTGCTCCTCCGCCTCGCCGCGTCTTTGGGGAATGCGCCCGCGGAGAGCATTCCCACCGCCGCCGGTGCGGCAGCACATGCCGTACTCACGCCGACCCTGCTGGATGCCGCCACGAGCGAGCCCATCTGCGGCGGTGTTGTCTGCATCCCGGAAGCCTCCCTGCAGGCAAAAACGGCCGCCAATGGAAAGACTGCGCCGCTGCGTGTCCCCGTCCTGCCGGATTCGCGCTATTCCGAGGTACAGAGCGCTCCCTGGGGCGAATTGCTGCTGCTCGCCTACGCCGAAGGGTATGTGCCCACCGCCTACCTCTACCGGGGCATCTATGCCGAAAGCGAACTTGCAGGCCCGATCATCCGCCTGGCGACGCAAACGGAGAGCTCCCCCGCCTTTTGCTACCTCGCGACGGATCCGGACCCGCTTTGGGTGCAGACGCTGCTTACCGCCTATGCGCCCAAGTGAGCGCCGTGCATGCAGCATTGTCGTCCCCTGGGGCCATTCAGAATCCATTTGCGTATTTTCCCTGCACAGTATACAATAGAGCTATCTTTGCAGGAGACGACCTCATGATTCGAAAGCTCTTCAAACTCACCTTCGCGCTGTTCGGCGCGGGCTTTGCCTATTTCCTCCATCAGATGGCCTTCTGGGTGCCGCAGCTTGTGGAAACCATCTATTCGCGGGGGATCTATCCTTTTTTCACCAAGACGCTCGGGCGGATCAGCGCGGCGCTGCCCTTTAGCCTCGCAGAGGCGCTGTGCTATCTGCTGCTTTTGTGCGTCCTCTTCTTCCTCGGCTATATCGTGCAGGCCTTTTTCCGCCCGCAGGGAGAGCGCCTCGCCGCGATCGGCCGCCGCATTCTGGCGTTTGCCTCGCTCCTGTGCTCACTCTATACCATGTTCATCTTCTTCTGGGGCTTCAACTATGCGCGCATGCCGCTGGCCGCCTCGCTCGGCGTCTCCCCCGGCGCCTATACGGTCGAAGAGCTTTCCGCGCTCTGTCAGGACCTGATGGAGACCTGCAACACCCTGCGCGCACAGGCGGAGGAGGACGAGGCGGGCGTATACCGTCTCTCGCACACGCGGCAGGCCGTGCTGGAGGGCGTTGCCGAGGTCTATGCGTCCGCTCCCGACTGGGCGAACCTGGCCGGACCTTCGCGCGTCAAAGGGGTCGCCACGCCGAAAGTGTTGTCCTATACCAAGACAGAGGGCATCTTTTCGCCCTTCACGCTGGAGCCCAACATCAACATGCACATGCCCGACCTCTATTTCGCGGTCACGGCCGTGCACGAATACGCGCACTACGAGGGCTTTGCCCGCGAGGATGAGGCCAACTTCCTGTCCTGGTACCTGCTGCGGGAGGACAGCCGCCCCGACTTTGCCTATTCCGCAAACTGCATGGCGCTGCACTATGCCCTAAACGCGCTGTACCGCGCCGACCCGGCGGAATATCAGCGCATTTCCGCCCAGCTCTCCGACAGCATCCGGCGGGATTTTGCCGCCTACAACGACTATTGGGACGACTATGAAACCAAGATCGCCGAAACCAGCGACCGCATCTATGAGAGCTATCTGGAATCCAACAAGGTGCAGGACGGGATGCAGAGCTACGGCCGCATGCTCGATCTCATGCTGGCGCTGCGCCAGGTGGGCGCCGACGCATAAGGCCGCCAACCGCTTTCCCACATTTCCCGGCACGAGCAGTTCCAAACGGCATTTGCTCCAATTTTCATGTGTGCATTCTATAAAAAAAGAGCGAGGAAGCCCTGCCCATTTCCTCGCTCTTTTTGATTTGCAAAAAATGAATTTCTTTCTGAAAGATCACTTTTTTTCGCACATTCCGGCATAGCGCAAAGCACTCGTATCACTTTGCCGCCTGCTGCGTTTTTTCCCAGGCCGCTTCCGCCGCCCGCGGGTCGAAATGCTCAAAGATCATGATCGCCTGCTGCCCCTTGGCGACTGCCCACTGTTCCGGGCTGCGCACCACCCAAAACACCTTTTGCACATGGTATAGCCAGCTGCACAGCCGGAAGCTGCGCGCCCGGTGGATGTCCTCCAGGTTATAAGCGACAAAGTCGGGCAGCGCCAAAAAGTTGAGCAGCAGGTTCTTGAGCAGGAAATCCAGCGCACGGTTGAGCTTCATGCCGTGCACGCGGAAGGATTCCGCAAGCTGCCCACGCAGGATCGCGCGCCGGTGCCTGCGGAACCACCAGACGCACCGCGGGTCGAAGGATTCAATGCAATACGCCCCCGGATACGCCACAAGCAGCTCGTTCACCGTCTCGCAGAGCTTTTTCGCGTGCCGCTCGAATTTCAGCTCGATGATGAGCGGCACCTTCCCCGCCACCAGCGCCAACACATCCGAAAAGCGGGGGATCGTATATTCCGTGCCGCGCAGATGCAGCGCCGAAAGCTCTGTCCAGGAAAGGTCGGTCACGCAGGCATCGACGCCGCACATGCGCCGCAGGTTATCGTCGTGAAAGACGACCGCCTCGCCGTCGCGGGAAAGATGCACATCCAATTCGATGCCATAACCCTCTGCCACTGCGCGTGCAAAGGCGCCCATGGAATTTTCTGGAATCCCCTCCGCCTCGTTGTGCAGCCCGCGATGCGCATAGTATTGCGCGGCAAAGCGCTGCATCTCCTCCCTGCGCCCACGGCACGGCCGAATGGCCAGCGCCCAAAGAAGCAGCAAGCAAAGCACCCCCGCCGCCGTCCAAGCAATCCAACCCATGTGTTCTCCTCTTTTCCGAAGCGGGCTTGTCCGCCCGTCTTCTTAGTTTTTTATTGTACCACAGGATGTCCCCTTTTGCCAAAATTCTTTTCGATTCGCCCGGATTTCCCCTACCTCTCTCCTTTTTTCTGTGCTACAATAAAATTGGGCGGCCGGTTTGGACCGCCCCGCGATCTCACATAAAGGA
>CAKTFI010000087.1 GCA_934555865.1 uncultured Christensenellaceae bacterium
TTCTTCTGCCTTAAAAAATTTTTATGCTGCCAAGCGGCTGCAAAAGAAGGATTTTCGCAAGAAAAGCCGAATATTTCGTTATGAATCATTGCCCAAAAGGAGGAACGCATGGCTGTTTTTGAACTCACCTTCCGCGCAGAGACGCTGGACTTCGACCAGAATGTCACCGTCCTGCTCCCCGAACCGGAAAACCTCTCCCTCGCAGAGACGGGCAAGCCCTTTGCCGGGGAATTCCCCGTGCTGTATCTGCTGCATGGGTATTCCGACGATCACACTTCCTGGCTGCGCCGCAGCAGCATTGAGCGCTATCTCACGATGGATTCCGCGCGCCCGCTCGTCTGCGTGTGCCCCTCGGTACAAAATTCCTTCTATACCGACATGGAATACGGCTGGAAGTATTATACCTACCTGACCGAGGAGCTGCCCCGGCTGCTGTCCCGCTGGATCCGTATCTCGAGCAAGCCGGAGGACACCTTCATTGCCGGGCTTTCTATGGGTGGATACGGCGCGTATAAGATCGCGCTCAGCCACCCCGAGCGCTTTGCCGCCGCGGCCAGTTTCTCCGGCGTGTTGGACATCGCCAAGAGCGGCCGGGATAATCCCGCCAGGGACGGCGCGGCCTACAATGTCTTTGGCAAGAACCGCAGCGAGCTTGCAGGCACGCCGCATGACATCTACCGCCTGCTGGACGAGGCAATCGCGAGCGGCAAGCCCCTTCCGCAGCTGTACGCCTCCTGCGGGACGGCCGACTCACTCTATGAAAACAACCTCGCCTTCCGCGACTATATCGCGCAGAAGGAAGGGGTCGACTTCACCTTCTTTGCCCAGGAAGGGCTGGCGCACGAATGGGCCTTCTGGGACAGCGAAGTGCAGAAATTGCTTGGCTGGCTGCCTATCCGCGAAGAATGTTAAGGAAAGGAGATTTTTTTTCATGTCATTGGGAACGCTTTATTTCTATTCCGAGGTGCTGCATTCCTCGCAGAAGGTCAACATCCTGCTCCCCGAGCCGCGCACGATCTCTCCCCTTCCTATGGAGGATATGGAGGTGCTCTACCTGCTGCACGGGATGCAGGGCAGCGCGCATTCCTGGCCATCCTCCACTTCAGCGGAGCGGTATCTGTATGAATCCGGCCGCAACATGGCCGTCGTCGTCCCCACGATGAAGTCCAACTTCTATACCGACCACAAGATTGGCGACGCCTATTACACCTATGTTGCCGAGGAGCTTCCCCGCCTTGTCGAAAGCTACCTGCACATAAGCCCCAAGCGCGAAAAGACCTATGTCGCCGGACTGTCCATGGGTGGATACGGCGCGATGAAGCTGGCGCTCTCGCATCCCGAAAAGTATTCGTTCGGCGCGTCCTTCTCCGGTGCAGTGGATATGTCGCCCGCCGTGGCGCGCGCCGCCGAGGAGGACCCGCACAACCTATTCCACTTCATCTTCGGCTCGCCGGAGGAGTTTGCCGGTTCGGTGGACGACACGCGCGACCTGTTGGAGCAGTGCGCAAAGACGGCGGAGCAGCTTCCCCGGCTGTATCTGTCCTGCGGCACGGCCGACTCGCTCTTCCCCGCCAACAAGGCGTTTGCCGAACGGGCCAAGGAGCTTGGCTATTCCGTCAAATTCCACATTGAAAAGGAAATGGGACACTCCTGGCGCTTCTGGGACCTGGAGGTCGAAAAGCTGCTGCGTACGCTGCTCTAAGCACGCACAGCAAAATAGCACAAAAAAAGACTGGCACGCGCCAGTCTTTTTTATTGCGGTTTACCCTTCCAGGTCTTCCTTGATCTTGCGGAAGATTCCCTTGCCGCGCTTTTCCGGCTTTTCCAAGCCCTCGAACTCGGCGATCAATTCCCGCTGCCGGTCGGTCAATTTGCGCGGGATCTCGACATTCACTTTGACATACAGGTCTCCCTTGCGGTCCTGCCGCAGGTATTTGATGCCCTTGTCGCGCAGGCGGAATACCGTGCCCGTCTGCGTGCCTGCAGGGATCTTGTACTTGACCTCGCCCTCCAGCGTCGGCACCTGCAGCTCGCACCCGAGTGCCGCCTGCCCAAAGCTCAGCGGCATATCCAGGTACAGGTCTGCTCCGTCGCGCTTGAAGCGCTTGTGCGGCTTGACGCGCACATAGATGAGCAGCGCGCCCGCTTCCGCGCCCTGGTCGCCTGCATTGCCCTGCCCATAGAGCGTCAGCGTCTGTCCGTCGCTGATGCCCGCCGGGATGTTGATGCTGATCGTCCGCCGCCGGACGACCTTGCCCGTGCCGCCGCAGACCTCGCAGGGGTCGTCGATGATCTCGCCCGTGCCGCCGCACTGCTGGCAGGTCGTGATGTTCATAAACCCGCCCATCGAACGGCGCATCTGTCCGCTGCCGCCGCAGGCCGGGCAGGTATGCTTGCCGGTGCCCTTCTTCGCCCCGCTGCCCGCGCAGGCCTCGCAGGACTCGTACCGGTTCACCGTCACTTCCTTCTTCACGCCGAAGGCCGCTTCCTCAAAGGTGATGCGGATGGAGGTCTCCAGGTCCGACCCACGTGCAGGGCCGCGCCGCCGCGATGCGCCGCCGAAGAAGCTCTCGAAAATATCCTCAAAGCCGCCGAATCCGCCGTTTCCGCCAAAGCCGCTGAACCCGCCGTAGCCCGCGCCAGCCCCGGCGCTCCCGTCGAACGCGCTCGAGCCGAACTGGTCATACTGCGCGCGCTTCTGGTCGTCCGAAAGGACCTGATAGGCTTCGTTGACTTCCTTAAATTTCTGCGCCGCGTTTTCGTCGTCGTGATTGAGATCGGGGTGATATTTCTTTGCAAGCTGGCGATACGCCTTCTTGATCTCCTCCGCGGAAGCGCCCCGCTCTACGCCCAGCGTTTCATAATAATCCTTGTTCGCCACTGTCTATTCCGCCTTTATTTCTCCCAAACCCGAGAAAAAGAAGGCGAAAACCGCCTTCTTTTCCCAAAAGCCAATTCGTATGCGACGCTTATTTCTTTTCGTCGTCCACAACTTCGTAGTCGGCGTCGACCACATTGTCGTCCTTCGCGCCCGTGCCGGAGGCCTGCTGTGCGCCCGCCGCACCAGCAGCGCCCTGATCGGCCGTCGCCGTGCTGTATGCCTTGCCGAACACTTCATAGGAGCTGCTCGTGAGCGCTTCCGTCGCGGACTTGATCGCCTCGGAATCCGTGCCTTCCAACGCCTTCTTGACGGCGGCAACCTTTTCCTCAAGCGTCTTCTTATCCGCCTCGCTCACCTTGTCGCCCAGGTCCTTGATCGTCTTTTCGGTCTGATAGACGATGGAGTCGGCGTTGTTGCGCACCTCGATCTCTTCCTTGCGCTTCTTATCTTCCTCTGCGTACTGCTCGGCTTCCTTGACAGCCTTGTCGATGTCCGCGTCGGACAGGTTCGTCGAAGCGGTGATCGTGATCTTCTGCTCGTTGCCGGAGCCGAGGTCCTTCGCCGAAACATGCACGATGCCGTTGGCGTCGATGTCGAAGGTGACTTCGATCTGCGGAACGCCTCTCGGTGCCGGCGGGATGCCCGTCAGCGTGAAGCGGCCCAGCGTCTTGTTGTACTGCGCCATTTCGCGCTCGCCCTGCAGAACATGGATCTCCACGCTCGTCTGTCCGTCGGCCGCTGTCGAGAACACCTGGCTCTTCTTGGTCGGGATGGTCGTGTTGCGCTCGATCAGCTTGGTGAACACGCCGCCCAGGGTCTCAATGCCCAGCGAAAGGGGCGTGACATCCAACAGCAGGAC
>CAKTFI010000088.1 GCA_934555865.1 uncultured Christensenellaceae bacterium
GGCGACCCGGATGGGGCTCGAACCCACGACCTCCAGCGTGACAGGCTGGCGTACTAACCAACTGTACTACCGGGCCACTGTTTTCTTAGCGCAGTATTTATTTTACATGAGGCACCGGGAAAAGTCAATAACTTTTTTCCGACTTTTTCAAAATCGCCTGCCCGCGCATCCGCCGCGCCCCTCTCCCTTCTTTTCTATGCCGTCCCGCCCGCAAAGATGCCGCGGCGGCGCATATTTTTTTGACATTCTCCCCGGCTTGTGTTACGCTATCTTGCAAAGAATCTTTGCAGCAAGGAGAACGCTATGTCCCATTATCATGTTGATACTTTGTGCCTCCAGGCCGGCTATACGCCCCAAAACGGGCAGCCCCGCCTGATGCCGATCATCCAAAGCACTACCTATAAATACGATTCCGGCGAGCAGATGGGCCGCCTGTTCGACCTCGAGGAATCCGGGTATTTCTATACCCGCCTCGCCAACCCGACTTCGGATATGGCCGCCGCCCGCATCGCCGCGCTGGAGGGCGGGGTCGGCGCGATGCTCACCTCCTCGGGGCAGGCCGCCAATTTCTTTGCGTTGTTCAATATCTGCGAAGCGGGCAGCCACATCGTCGCCGCCTCGGCCATCTATGGCGGCACGCTTAATCTGCTGTCCACCACGCTCAAAAAGATGGGCGTCGAGGTGACCTTCGTGCACCCGGACGCACCGGCAGAAGAACTGGACGCCGCCTTCCGGGAAAACACCCGCGCCGTATTCGCCGAGAGCCTGTCCAACCCCTCGCTCGTCGTATTGGACATCGAAAAGTTCGCGCAGGCCGCGCACAGCCACGGTGTGCCACTCATCGTGGACAACACCTTCCCCACGCCGGTCAACCTCCGGCCCTTTGAATTCGGGGCGGACATCGTCACGCATTCGACCACCAAGTACCTGGACGGCCACGGCTCTACCGTAGGCGGCGCCATTGTGGACAGCGGCAATTTCGATTGGGACGCGCATGCCGACAAATTCCCCGGCCTCACGACGCCGGACGAATCCTATCACGGCATCGTCTATACACAGAAATTCGGCAAGCTCGCCTATATCACCAAGGCGACCGCGCAGCTCATGCGCGACCTCGGCAGCATCCCCGCCCCGATGAACGCCTACCTGTTGAGCCTCGGCATAGAGACGCTCGCCCTGCGCATGGAGCGGCATTGCAGCAATGCGCTCAAGGTGGCGCAGTATCTGGAAAAGCACCCGAAGGTCTCCTTTGTGCAATACCCCGGCCTGCCCTCCAGCCCCTACTATGCGCTGGCGCAGAAATACATGCCGCACGGGACCTGCGGTGTCATCTCCTTCGGCGTCAAGGGCGGGCGCGCCGCGGCCAACAAGTTCTCCGACGCGCTGCGACTGGCGGCGATCGTGACGCATGTGGCTGACAGCAAGACCTGCATCCTGCACCCGGCCAGCACGACGCACCGGCAACTTACAGAGGAGCAGCTTATGGAGGCTGGCATCCCGGGCGATATGCTGCGGCTGTCTGTCGGCATCGAAAACCCGGAGGACATCCTGGCCGACATCGAGCAGGCGCTCGCCCAGCTCGACTGAGCGCCGCCCCTCGCCAAATGACCGCAAAAAAAAGAACCCATCTGTTTATGGGTTCTTTTTGTTTACCTCTCTTTCGCCAAGGAAAGCGCCGCACGGCCTACTTCACCCGCGGCGCCTCCGCGCGCGGCAGCACCTCCGTCACATAGAGCCGCCCCCCTTCCACACGAAAGCGGATGTCAAACGCGCCATAGGCCAGCCCATAGACTTCCGCCTTTTCCCGCTGAT
The DNA here is from genome assembly GCA_934555865.1 of uncultured Christensenellaceae bacterium. Taxonomy (GTDB): domain Bacteria; phylum Bacillota; class Clostridia; order Christensenellales; family Christensenellaceae; genus QANA01. Next base: position 1,813 of record CAKTFI010000088.1, read on the forward strand.
ACGCCGGGCGCGGGTCCTCCGCCAACAGCTCCTCCAGCGCCGCCCGGCTCTGCTGCGGGATCCGCTCACGCAGCTCTAGCGGAAAATCGACCGTCAGGCGATAACCCTGCACTGCGCCCGCAAAGCCGCTTTGCGCCTCGGGGTGGCTGTCCGTATAGGGGAGGTATGGCTTGATGTCATAGACCGGCGTGCCGTTCATGAGGTCCGCGCCCTGCACCAGCAGCACCTGCCCCTTGCCCGGGATCGGGCGAATGCCCACGAGCCGCACCGAGGACAGGCCGATCGGGTTCGGACGGTGGGGAGAGCGCGTCGCAAACACGCCCATGCGCGTGTTCCCGCCCAGGCGGGGCGGCTTGACCATCGGCGACCAGGGGCGCGCAGGGTTCGCATGAAACCCCCACAGCAGCCAGAGATAGCTATAGTCCTCCAGCCCGCGCAGGGCGTTCGCGTCGCGGTATTCCGGCGCAAATACGATGCGCGAGGTCTGCTCCACCAGCCCGCTCTGCCGGGGAATGCCGAACTTTTCCACATAGTCGTTTTCGATATGCGCGATCACGCGCAGCGTCCATGCCTCCTGCATGCGCCGCCTCCTTTCCGTCCAAAAAAGGCGCAGTTTCCCGCGCCTTTTCCACCTGTTTAATCGGCCATCAACAGCTCGATCGCCCGGTAATAGATCGCGGTCGCGCGCTCCAGGCTCTCAAGGTCCATAAACTCGTCGCAGTCGTGGATATGCGTGTCCTCGCCCGGGAAGGCCGGGCCAAAGGCCGCGCAATTTTCCGCCGCCTTGGCATAGGTGCCGCCGCCGATCGCCTGCGGCTCGCCGCCCTCCGGCGCTTCCTCGCGATATGCCGCGTCCAACGCCCGGATCAGCTTGCTCTGCCGGTCGAGGATGAGCGCCCGCCCCGCATGGTATTCCAGCGACGCGCCATACGGCGCGGCCTCCGCGCGCACGGTCTCTGCCAGCTTGTCCGCCTCCACCTCGTGCGGGATGCGCAGGTCCAGCGTCAATTCCCATGCACCGTCTTGGAACTTGGCGATCCCCAGGTTCATCGTCAAGGCGCCCAACTGCCCCTCAGCTGCAATGCCGAGCTGCCCACCCGCCGTGTCGCTCAGCTTCTCCGCGATGAGCGCGCAAAGCGGGTTCGGCGCCGCCTGCTGCAAATAGGCCGCCATCGCCGCCACCGCGTTCACGCCCAGCTGCGGCGTGCTCGCATGCGCGGCCTGTCCAAAGACAGACAGCGTGCAGTTCTCTCCCTCTGCCGCCCACTGGCCGCGGATGTTCGGATGCGCCGCCCGGAAGGCTGCCCAGCTCTCGGCATACTGCGCCGATTCCCCGCGAAGCACCGCCGTACACTGCTGCGCCACGACATTGGCCACCGTGCCGCCCTGCATCGAGAGCAGCGCGCCCTCCTCCTGCCGCCCGCGCAGGACGATGCCACAGGTACCCTTTTCCCCATAGATGACCGGGAATTCCGCATCCGGCGTAAAGCCCAGGCGGCAGGCCGGCATCTTGGTGAAATAGTGCCGCACGCAGCTGCTCCCGCGCTCCTCGTTGCAGCCAAAGATCACGCGGATCTTTTTCGCCTGCTCCGGATGCAGCGCATGGTAGAGCTTCGCCGCATGATACGCCGCCAACTTCAAGACCATCCGCACGCGGATCGAGAAGCTGGAAAACATTGAAAAGATGGAAGAAACGGGCGACATCAAC
>CAKTFI010000089.1 GCA_934555865.1 uncultured Christensenellaceae bacterium
CGGCCGGGGGTAGAGCTTGCTTTCCTCCGCGACGGACGGGGGGAGGCGCGGCAGTTGGATTACTATTACCTGCCCGCCGTGTTCTGGAAGGGAGAACGGATCCTGCACGGCAAGGCGGATCGGCCGCTGGAAGAGGTCTTCCGCGGGGCGCTTTGCCGGATGGACGAATAAAACGAAATGAACGAAGCGCATACTATCCGAAAGGATGGTGTGCGTTTTTTTTATGAAGAAGAAATGGATCGTGGTGGGCGCGTTCTTTTTGCTGTGCGCGGTGGCGGGGGCGTATGCGGCGGTGCAGGCGCCCGACATCTCCCTGGAGGCGCAGCCGGCGGACGCGGCGGACGGGGAATATATCGCGCTCTCGGCCAAGCTGACCTACCGGTACCAATACCTGCTCTGCGCGCATGTGCTGGAAGAGACGGAGGACATGCCGCCCGCCTATGTGGGCAGCACCCGGCAGGAGCTGCACGAGCAGGTCGCGCCCGACTCGATCACCAAATTCTCTAAGGGCGAGGTGGTGCTCACGCGGCGGCTCAACGCCTACTGCCCCGCGCACTATGTGGCCTACCTTGAGGAGGGAGAGATGGCGATCTATCAGAACCTGCTGGGCAGCGAGCAGGGCGAGCGGGTGCTGGCCTTTGGGCTCCGCGCGGGGGCGCTCTCCCTGGCGGAAGAGCAGGCGCTGTCCCGCGGCAAGGTCTTTTCCTCGCTGGAGGCGGCGCAGGCCTATGCGGCAAAGGCCGCGGGCGGGGCAGAGGCGGCGGGCTGAGCGCAGCGCCGCCCAGGGAAAGAATTTTTGGCAAGAATCTCCATTCCCGCTTGAGAAATGCGGCAAATTCCGGTATGATAGGAAAAACAGCTTTGCCGCGCGGCGCGGCGGAGGGGGGAGAAATGGAGCAGATTTTGCAGCAGGCCAAGCGGGCCAAGCAGGCAAGTGAGGAATTGGCGCTGTGGGGGGCGGCCCAAAAGCAGCGGCTTCTGGAGGCAATGGCGGCGGCGTTGGAGGCCGGGGCGGAGGACATCCTCCGGGCGAACCGGCAGGACCTGGCCCGGGCGGAGGCAGAGGGGCGCGGGCGCGCCTTCCTCGACCGGCTGGCACTCGACCCGGCGCGCATTGCGGACATGGCGGCGGGGCTGCGGCAGGTGGCGATGCTCCCTGATCCGGTGGGTGAGGTATTGGGCGGGGGCACGATGCCAAGCGGCATCCGCGTGGTCAAACGGCGCGTACCCTTCGGCGTGGTCGGTATGATCTATGAAGCGCGGCCGAATGTGACGATCGATGCGATCGGCATCTGTCTCAAGACGGGCAATGCCGTCCTCCTAAAAGGTGGGCGGGAGGCGCTCAGTTCCAATATTGCGCTGGCAGAGATTGCCGAAAAAGCCGGGCGGGAAATGGGTCTCCCGGCGGGGGCGATCGAGCTTGTCCGGAGCACTGACCGCGCGGCTGCGGCCTATCTCATGACGCTGCGGGAATACATCGATGTGCTTATCCCGCGCGGTGGGGCGGGGCTCATCCGCACGGTGGTGGAGAATGCGCGCGTGCCCGTGATCGAGACGGGCGTGGGCAACTGCCATGTGTATGTGGACGCCTCGGCCGATCTCGAGATGGCGGTGGACATCGTGCTCAACGCCAAGGCGTCGCGGCCGTCGGTATGCAATGCGATCGAAAACCTGCTTGTGCACCGCGACATCGCGGAGACCTTCCTGCCGGTGGCAGCGGCGCGGCTTTCGGCGGTGGGGGTGGAGCTTCGGGGGTGCCCGCGTTGCCGGGAGATCGTCCCCGCCATGCGCCCCGCGACGGAGGAGGACTACCGGACGGAATTTCTGGACTATATTTTGGCCGTCAAGGTGGTGGACAGCCTGGAGGAGGCTGTGGCGCATATCAATGCCTATGGGACCCGGCATTCCGAGGCGATCGTGACGCGGGATCTGACCGCGGCGGACTATTTCCAGCAGCGGGTGGCCGCGGCGGCGGTGTATGTCAACGCTTCGACGCGCTTTACGGACGGCGGGGAGTTTGGCTTTGGCGCAGAGATCGGCATCAGCACGCAGAAGCTGCATGCGCGCGGGCCGATGGGGTTAGCAGAGATGACGACCTATAAGTACCTGATCGCGGGCGACGGGCAGGTTCGGTGAAGATTGCCGGGCGCCGCGCCGGGAAGATATCTGGCGTGCGGGGCGATGAGAGGGGCTTGATATGTCGGATTTGACCGCGGCGGCGGGACATATCTCGAACAGAAACGGTGTGCGCCTCAAATTGCGGCCTTGGGCGAGCTATGCGGGAGCATATTCCGGACGGATATGGCGTACACGCCAGCCTTCCGTGGAACCGATCGAACGAAACGGCGGGAGGAAGGCTTATCGAAATTGAAAAGTGAAAGATTGAGAACAAAAATGCTGCCGGGGAGAGTCCTTGCTTCTTGTCGAGGGGCAAGCGAATAGGAAATGTTTGCGCAGAGAAAGGAAAGGGAAAAGGATGGAACGAATACACATTCGCACGGCGACGGAGGGCGATCTTAGCCGCATTGCGGAGATATTCGTCATCAATAACCGTGTCAATTACTGGCCGATCTTTGGGGACGAGGCATATTCCTTTGGGCAGATGCAGGTGCTCCCGATGGCGGAGATGTTCCGGACAGGGCTGGACTCGATCGCAGTATATGACGACGGGATCGTTCGCGGGTTTGTGCAGACGGCTCCGGGTGAGGTGGAAAAGTTGTATGTCGACCCGTTTTTCCAGGGGCGGGGAATCGGCGCGGAACTACTTGCCTATGCGATGGCGCGGGGCGCGCGGCGGCTGTGGGCGCTCGAAAAGAACACGCGCGCCCTGGCGTTCTATGCCCGGCATGGCTTCCGGCAAAGCGGCGCGAAAAAGCTGGAGGAGGGCACCACCGAATTCCTGTGTGAGCTGGTGCGGGAGGATTGAGCGGACATGCGTTTTCGAGGGCCGGGCAGGGACATCTGCGTTCGAAAAATTCGGATCTCCGCGGGCAGGCGGCGGATCCCGGCGCTGGTGCTGTCGCCGCGGGGGGCGGTGGTGCGGGCGACGGGGATTTTGTGGATCCACGGCGGCGGGTACATCACGGGCATGAAGGAAATGGTATACTTTTCCCAGGCGGCGGAGCTGGTTCAGCGCTTCGGCGCGGTGGTGGTGTCACCGGGGTATCGTCTGGCCCCGTTTTCGCCCTATCCGGCGGCGATCGACGATTGCTATGCGGCGCTGTGCTTCCTAAAGGCGCATGCTGGGGAATTGGGTGTGCGGAACGACCAGTGGATGGTGGGCGGAGAAAGTGCCGGTGGCGGGCTCGCGGCGGCGGTGTGCATCCGGGCGCGGGATACCGGTGCGGTCAATCTTGCGTTTCAGATGCCGCTATACCCCATGTT
>CAKTFI010000090.1 GCA_934555865.1 uncultured Christensenellaceae bacterium
CGAAAGCTCCTGCCGCAGCGCCTCACAATAGGGGCAGTCCGGCTTGGTGACGACGATCAGCTTCATACAAAGCCTCCTTTCGCAGTGACAAAAAGGGGCCTACCCTTGGCAGACCCCCTCTTGTATGTACGGCTTTATTCCTCTTCCTGCATTTCCGCATTGTGATAGACATTCTGAATATCGTCGTTTTCCTCCAGCATATCCAGCAACCGGTCAATGCTCTCATACAGCGCCGGATCGGGCGAAACGGTGTTCTGCGGGATACGGCTAATCTCCGCCGAGGTCAATTTGTACCCGGCGGCCTCCAGCGCCTCGCGCACCTCGCCCAGCGCCGCGACCTCCGTCGTGACCTCAAACGCGTCGCCCGCGTCGGCCACATCCTCGGCGCCCGCCTCCAACGCGGCCATCATGAGGGTCTCCTCGTCGACCTCGCCGTCGTTTTCGACGGTGATGAGCCCCTTGGTGTCGAACATCCAGGCCACGCAGCCCGACGCGCCGAGCGACCCGCCGTTCTTGTCAAACGCATGGCGGACATCCGCCGCCGTCCGGTTCTTATTGTCCGTCAAGGCCTCTGCGATAACGGCCACGCCGCCCGGGGCATAGCCCTCATAGACGATGGTCTCGTAATTGATATTCTCGCCCTCGCCCGCCGCCTTTTTGATGGCGCGGTTGATGTTTTCGTTCGGCATGTTGTTCATCTTTGCCTTGGCGATGCAGTCGCGCAAACGGGAGTTGGTGTTGGGGTCCGGCCCGCCGCCTTCCTTGATCGCCACTGCGAGTTCTCTGCCGATTTTGGTAAAGATCTTACCTCTGGCAGCGTCTGTCTTTTCTTTCTTTCTCTTGATCGTGGACCATTTGGAATGCCCGGACATCTGCTTTGCCTCCCTAACATTTTTCTTTGGAAATTAACTAACTGATTTTAGCATACGCATCCGGCAAAATCAAGGGATAAAGTTGGAAAAGTCGGACAGATCGGCCACATTTGCATAAGTGTCCGGCACCGCGCCGATGATCACCGCCTCGCTCACGAGCACCTCGGTCTTGACCTCCACCAGCTTGGAGGTCGCCCCGCAGATCATGCGGATCTTCGCCTGCAGCACGATGAAGATCTTATACCGCGTCTGGTTGATGCCCGCGGTCTCGAACTCGGTGTAGAACCCGGCCGTCGCCGTCCCCGCCTGCTGGATGCGCACGCGGACCTTCGGCCCCTTGCCCGAAAACAGGCGCGAGCCCAAAATGTTGCCGAGGGGGATCTTGACCGAGCTTTCGGTATACGCCTCGATCCGGTCCTTGGCCGCGATAGCGCAGCGGTTCGCGATCTCGTTCACGGCCATGGTGTCCATGCTCAGCATGGCGATCCGGTTTTCCGCATCCTTCTCCACGCGGATGAACTGCGCCTGCATGTTCTGCCCCGCGAGGATTTCCTTCACCGCGCCGTTCATGATGCCGAGCGCCTGATTCGAGACGAGCGCCTCCCCCTGCATCATCACATTGGGCATGAGCCCCGCGTAAAAGGCCGCGTATCCGCCCGCCAGCATCGCCAGCAGCACGCACAGCACGAGGATCCTCCGTCCCCGTTTTCGCTTTCTCTTGGGGCGCATCGCCGTCTCCTTCCCGAAAAGTAAACTTTCAAAAAGCGCGTGTCAAGCCAATCTATCTGTGTTATAATATGCTATATTATGATATTCGTGCCGCTTTTTCCGGCGGCCGGGAGGAACTATGCAGGAAAAACCCAATGCGTTTCACGACTTTTTCAAAAGGATCGGCATTTTTTTTAGAAATCTGACAAGGAAGTGCGGCGCAGCCATCCGCTCCGGCTGGGCGCGTGTACGCGCGCTCTTTTCCGGCAAAAAGAAGGCAGCGGCGCAGCAGCCCGCCGAAGCGACAATGCTCTATGACGCGGCAGAGATGCAGAAAAATACCTCCTCGCCTATCGTGCTTTCCGAAAAGTGGGAAAAGATGTTCAAGCCGCACGACCGAGAGCCCTCCTTCGCGCTCGGCCTGTTTTTGACAACGGCCAAAATCTTCGCGATCTGCCTCGTGCTCGTCCTGGTAGCGGGGGTCGGCGCAGTGTTCGGCGTCGCCAAGGCCTACCTCGGCACCACGCCGGAGCTCGACTTGGTCGAAATCAGTGACAACGACCTCACTTCCTATATCTATGACTGCAAGGGGCAATTGATCACGACCTATGCCGGCGTGGAAAATCGCGACTATGCCACGATCGACGAGATCCCGAAGCACCTGCAGCAGGCCGTCGTCGCGATCGAGGACACCCGTTTCTACTCGCATCAGGGCATCGACTTCAAGGGGCTGATGAACGCCTTTGTGGGCAACCTCACCTCCTCCTCCGTGAGCGGCGGCAGCACGATCACGCAGCAACTCATCAAGAACAAGCTGCTCACGACCGAAAAATCTTATAAGCGCAAGATCCAGGAAATGAGCCTGGCGCTGCAATTGGAAAAGGTCTATTCCAAGGACCAGATCCTCGAGGCCTACCTGAACTCCATGCCGCTCGGCGGGCGCAACTATGGCGTCAAGGCCGCAGCGCTCGACTATTTCGGCAAGGGGCTGGACGAACTCACGCTGCGCGAATGCGCCTGCCTCGCGGGCGTCACGCAGTACCCGTGGCTGTACAACCCGCGCCGCGCGATGTATGTCACCGGCAAGATGGATCAACTGAACGCCCGCATCGACACGGTGCTGCGGCGCATGTATCAGAGCGGCTATATCTCCAAGGAGGAAATGGAGGCCGCGATGGCCGACACCATCTCCGTGCAGGAGCACTCCGTCGTGTCCGACCTCTATGACATGCCGCACTTTGTGGAATACGCCGTCTATGATGTCGTGACGCACCTGTTGAAGACGCGCGAGCTCGAGGACACGACCGCCAACCGCAACGCGATCAGCAACGAACTGCGCACGAGCGGATACCACATCTATACGACCGTCGATCCGGACATCCAGAACACCGTACAGCAGACGCTTTCCGAGGCGAAATACCCGAAGATGTCGGAGGCGAACAGCGTCATCGTGCATTCCGACGGCAGCGAGACGATCCAGCCGCAGGCGGCCGCCGTCGTGCTCGATCAACACACAGGCGAGCTCAAGGCCATCGTCGGCTCGCGCGATGTCCCCACGACACAGAAATCCCTAAACCGCGCCTATCAGAGCCGCATGCCGGTCGGTTCCTCCATCAAGCCGATCACGGTCTATGGCCCGGCATTCGACGCGGGATGCGGCCTCGGGACGATCATCGAAAACATCCCGGTGGCCATCCCCGGCTGGGGCACCGC
>CAKTFI010000091.1 GCA_934555865.1 uncultured Christensenellaceae bacterium
GGCGAGGGGAGTCGAACCCCTGTCCGAAAACCTTCGCGGCAAACTTTCTACAAGCTTATCGGAAAGTATGAATTTCCGCACCGGCGTGCCCTTTCCGCTGGAAGCCGGTACGTAGCCCTCAAAAGTTCGTTTGACCCTCCGGGCCGCAGGTCAAACGCGATCCTGCCCTGCTTTGATGCCCGCCCCGGCCGGACAGGGATTCCGGGTGCTGGACATGCCGCCGTTAGGCAGCAGCTAAAACGGTATTATCGTTAGCGTTTATTTTTAATTCCACTTTTTTAACGCAGCTTTGGACACTGCGGCTTGCTTATCTGCCGAAAATGATCCCCGTCGAAACCAATACGCCCCCATTTCAGCGCAGCGCCTTAAAGTGCTGCGCGCTCTCTTTCTGGATCGCCTTTTCCTTCATGGACTGCCGCTTGTCATAGAGCTTCTTGCCCTGTGCTAGGCCAAGCTCCATTTTCACCTTCCCCTGCTTAAAATACAGCGAAAGCGGAACCAGCGTATAGCCCTTGACTGTCGTCAGGCCGAAGAGCTTTTGGATCTCCTTCTTGTGCATCAACAGCTTGCGCGTGCGCAGCGGATCCTTGTTGAAGATATTTCCCTTCTCGTAGGGGCTGATGTGCATGTTGTACACATACAGCTCTCCGTCCTTGGCTAGCGCGAAGGAATCCTTCAAATTGACCTTCCCCATCCGCAGAGACTTGACCTCTGTCCCCGCGAGGGAGATGCCCGCTTCATAGCGATCTTCGATGAAGAAATCGTGCGTCGCTTTTTTATTTTTTGCAATGATCTTGATTCCCTCTGCCATAGGCCTTCCCCTTTCCTGCTAGTATATCACGCTTTTTTCTTTTTGGGAATGGAAATTTCCGAAAAATCAATGCGGGAAGTCGCTTTGTCTGCCGAAACGACGCGAATCTGCATGGCGTCGCCGAGGCAGATCCGGCGCTTGCCCTTCTGCGACTGCATATACCCGCCGGCCTCCACATATTGGAAGGGTCCGCCGTGCAGGTCCGCCGCCGGCACAAAACCCTCCACCGTGTTTTCCAATTCCACAAAGATGCCCGATGCGACCACGCCGGAGACGCGGCCCGTAAAGACCTCGCCGATATGCTCGCTCATATATTCCGCCTTTTTGATGTCCTCCACCTTGCGCTCTGCCTCGATCGCCCGGCGCTCGGTCAGATTCGCCTGCGCCGCGATCTCGGCAAGCGTATGCTCGGAACGCTCCCACTTGGCAAGGCGCGCCTTCAAAAGGCGATGCACCACCAGATCCGGGTAGCGGCGAATGGGCGAGGTAAAGTGTGTATACGCCTCGGACCCCAGGCCGAAGTGTCCATGATTGTCCGGGCTGTACACCGCTTTTTTCATCGACCGGAGCGCGATGGTCTTGATCATATGCTCCTGCGGGCTGCCAGTGCAGTCCTCCAGAATCTTCTGCAATTCCTTGTTGGTGAGCGTGTCCTCCCGATACCCGAAGTTGGAAAGGAACTGCCCCAAAAATTCCAGCTTGACTGGGTCCGGCCGGTCGTGGATGCGGTACAGGAAAGGCGACTCGGCTTTTGCAAAGGATTCCGCTACCGCGTTGTTGCAGCAGATCATGAATTCCTCGATCAGCTTTTCCGCTGTCCGCTGCACGCGCTTTTGGATCTTCACCGGCTTTTTCCTGTCGTCCAGCAGGATCTTCGCCTCCGGGACATCAAAGTCGATGTTGCCGTCGCGATGCCGCTTTTCGCGCAAAATCGCCGCGAGCTTTTCCATCCTGCGCAGAACGGGCGCAATATCCGCATATTTCTTTTCCACGCCCGCGTCCTTGTCCTCCAGCAGCTGATTGACCTCATCATAGTTCAAGCGATGGCAGGAGCGGATGGCCGTGTTCGCAAAGCGCACCGCGCGCAGCTCGCCCTCTGCGTCGATCTCCATAAAGCAGGACATCGTGAGGCGCGTCACCCCCTCGTTGAGGGAGCAGATGCCGTTGGAGAGCCGCTTGGGGAGCATCGGGATCACCTGATCCACCAGATAGACGCTCGTCCCCCGGGAAAACGCCTCCCGATCCAGCGCGCTCCCGGCGCGGACATAGTGCGAGACATCGGCAATATGCACGCCCAAGAGGTAGCGACCTTTTCGCCCGCGCTCCAGTGAGACCGCGTCGTCCAGGTCCTTTGAGTCTACCCCGTCGATCGTGAAGATCTGCTTGTCAAAGAGGAGCTCCCGGTGCGCAAGCTCCTTGTCTCCGACCGTTTCCGGGATCTTTTCCGCCTCACGCATCACCTTTTCCGGGAACTCGGCATACAGGCCGTATCCGCGGGCGATGGAAAGAATGTCCACCCCCGGCGCGGAGGCTTTGCCCAAGACCTCTTCGATGCGGCCTTCGGCGAGCTTCCCCTCTCCCGCGCGGCGCGTGATGGCCAAAACGACCACATCACCCTTCTTCGCCATGCGCTTGGCCTCTTTGGGAAGCGCCACCTTGCGGCCGGTCTCCGGCGCATTTTCCAGCATGGCATAGGGCCGCCCCTTCTTGTCCAGGGCGTAGGTGCCGACGGCTCGGTACGGCAGCGGCGAAAGCACACGCTCGATCCGCCCCTCGCGGCCCTTCCGGGAGACCTTGCCTGCCCAGGCCAGCACTTCTTCGCCCTGCATCGCCCCGTGCATCTGCTTTGCCGGGATGAAGACATCTCCCTCCGGATCGCGGATAAACCCAAAGCCGTCCCGCTTGATCTCGATCGGCCCACGCACATACCCCGCCTTTTTCAGGCTGGCGAGCTTGCCGCTGCGCAGGCGCACGGCCTTCCCCTCTGCCAAAAGCGAACGGATCAGCCGCTTTTCCTCCGGCGCCGCAAGCTGCTTTTCCTGCGCCCAGCAGTGCCCGTTCAGGCTTCCCTGTTCCTCAATGCGATCCCCTAGCTCCTGCCGCAGGGCCGCCCATGTTTCTTTTGAAATCGTCTGTTTCATATATGCTAATACTCTCCCCAATTGCGGGATAAAAAAACGCTCTTTCCGAAGGGAAAGAGCGCCCGTACTCCTTGCTTAAAAGAACCGCTGGATCAATACCAATGCGATTGCCAAGATCATAAAAGAAATTGCCGCGATCTTTGTCAGCTTTGCCAGCAGAACATTCATGCCTCTCGCTTTTTTGCTGATCCCGCCGTCGCCAATCGTCTTCGGCGCTTCCTGCGACTGCAGCAGAACTACGATCGTCAAGAACAAAGAACAAAGGCAAAGTATAATCTTAATGAGTAAGGAAACCACTTCCATAGATATCG
>CAKTFI010000092.1 GCA_934555865.1 uncultured Christensenellaceae bacterium
CGATCTCCTCCGTCTTTACGGCCATCTTTACGGGCAGCGTCCCCCTCACGATCGCGCTCATCTTTTTGGTGCTCGTCTTCCGCGGGTCTGTTGCGTCCGTCACGGACAGCTGGGTCATCGCCGAGGTCAACACGCCGGATATGTATGGCAACCGCATCCACTATGGGCCCATCCGTTCGCTCGGTTCCATCGGCTATGCGCTCGCCGGGTTCCTCTTTTACTTTATGTTCACGACGCTGCATGTTGACACGCGGTGGTCGTGGCTCGCGTCCACCTTCTTTGCGATCCCCTGCATCCTCCTTGCGACGAGTTACCGCGAACAGGGCGTCGCCTCCGCTGCGCCGCGCAAGCCGCGCAAGATCTCCATGCGCCTGCTTCAGCCCGGGCGGCTCGCCAAGAATTACTACTTCGCGACCTTCTTCGTCATCTACATGCTGTTCAACATCCCGGGGTATTTCGGCCTGTCCTATATCCCGCAGCTTTTGTCCAGCATGGGTACGGCACCGGTGTTTGTGGGGGTGCTGGGCTCCATCCGCGCGCTGTGCGAGGTGCCGCTATTATTCTGCTCCAAAAAGATCATCCAAAAGATGGGTTATAAGGGAACGCTGTTCGTGATTGGCACGGCGCTGGCCATCGAGCAGGCTTCCTATATCTTCAGTCAGCAGATGTGGCAGATCATCCTGTTCCAGATGCTGCACGGCTGCATCAACGGGCTGCTGTTGGGCGCGGCGGTCGGGTACATCTTTTCGCTCGTGCCGCCGGAGCTTTCGGCCACGGCGCAGACCTTCTGCGGCGCGTCCTGCTCTGCCGTGACCATTTTGGGCAACCTCATCTCGGGTGCGCTCATCGACCATTTCGGCGTGCGCGCCATCTTCGTCGTGTCCGCCTCCAGCGCGGTGCTCGCCATCGCCCTGTTCGCGGGGTCGCTGCTGCTCGGCCGGGCGCTGCACATCGCGCCGTATGACGCCAGCAAGGACCCGGTCTCGCAGCGGATCCTGGCGCAGCTCTATGCGGAGGAAGAGAGCGCGCAGTAACGCTTGGCAAGGCTTTTCTTGACCTCCACGCGATTCGCGCCTTTTTAGGGAGCGTATTCAAAACCGATCGTCGAGGCCCGGAAAAAACGCGGCCCACCTCTCCTGTTTTGTGGAGGTGGGCCTTTCCATCGCCAAGCCGGTGCGTCCGGTGGAAAAACGAAATTTTACATCCTCGTTGACCGCGCACGGTTGCACCTGTATACTGAAATCGATTCTTTGTTTTGAGGTTTTCCCATGAACAAACACTCCCTATATTGGCAGGATCTTTCCCGGCACGGCTTTTTCTACTATACAGCGCTGCTTTTTTGCTACTGCGCTATGTTTGCGTGCGAGGTCTTTTTCGTCCCTTATTATATGGAAGTGGGCTTTTCCAATGCGCAAATCGGCGTCATCATGGCGCTGCGGTCAGCTGCGGCCACGCTCTTTCCGCCATTTATCGGCGCATTTGCAGATAAGATCCGCTCCAAGCGCCGGGCGCTCACACTGTGCCTGCTGCTCGTGAGCCTGTTCATCTTCCTCACCCCGACGGTCTCCGGCGTGTATTGGCTGTCCCTCCTTATAGGCGCGCTGTACAACGGATTTTCCAGCCCGGTGTCCTCGCTCGCCGAAACCTGGGCGCTCACCGAGACCGAGCGCGCGCGAAGTGGCGGCAGCCGTGTAAGCTACGGCCCTATCCGGGCGGCGGCCTCGCTTGGCTATGCGCTGTTCTGCCTTTTTTACTCGCTGCTGCTGCAAAAGACGGGCGAGAGCAACGCCATCGCGCTATATGCGAGCGTGGCGCTCGGGCTCGTTTCCGTCGGCATCGCGGCGGCCGGGCGGAAGTGGGAGCATTCCGACGCCGCAGAGGCGGCGCGCCCCGCGCTCACCTTTCGGGAGCTGCGGCCGGGGCGGCTGCTTCACAACTATTACTACATGACCTTCCTGCTCATCTATGCCATGATGAGCTGCGCGCTTAACTTCGCGCAGAACTACATTTCGCAGCTCATCGTCGCGGCGGGCGGCGCAGCGTCGCTTTCCGGCACCTTCAACTTCCTCCGCGCCTTTTTGGAGATCCCCATGTTTTTCTGGGCGCCGCGGCTGGAGCGCCGGTTCGGGTATAAGAAGCTGCTGCTCGCCTCCTGCCTGGCCTTCTTCTTGGCGAACATGCTCTACATCTGCTTTGGCAGCATCCCGGCCATCCTGATCGGGCAGGGCATTGCCGGCATGGCGGGCGGGCTGATGTTCGCCTGCGCGCTGTCCTATATCTTCACGCTCGTTCCGCACAGCCTGTCCGCGACGGCGCAGACGCTCTCCGCCGGATGCAACAACATCATCTGCATGCTGGCCAACCTGGCGGGCGGCTTTCTCATCGATGCATTCGGCATCCGCAGCATCTATGGTGTGTGCGCAGGCATATTGCTGCTCGCGTTCCTGCTCTTTTGGGCAACGCTCGGCATCGGCCGCCTGCGCGGCATCGCGCCCTATGCCCCGGAAAGCGACCCGGTCGAGCAGGCGCTGCTCCAAAAGGCCGAACACGAAATATTTCCCCACTCTCTATGAAAGGATCCTTTGTCCATGCCTACGAATGACTTGAAGACGCAGTCGAAAAAGACTTATCTTTACTATTCGCTGCTCTTCTTCCTGTTTTGCACCTGCTATGCCTGCTTGACCTACAACACGGCCTACTACCTGGAGATCGGGCTGTCCAACACCATGATTGGGCTCATCCAGTCTTTCAACTCGATCGCTTGTTTTATTGTGCCGCCCATCATGGGCATTTTGGCAGACAAAATGCGCTCTACCCGCAAGGCGCTGCGTATCTGCATTTTATTTAACATTTTTGCCTTTGCTGCCATGCCGAATCTGCGCGGGTTTCTCCCGCTGCTGGCACTGACTTCCGTCTTTTCCGGCACACGCAATGCGGCGGACTCGCTCAACATGACCTGGGTCGTGTCCGAGCTGGAACTGGCCAAAAAGCGCGGCATCCATATTCCCTATGGCAGCGTGCGCGTGTGGGGCTCTGCCGGGTACTCGCTGTTCTGCATTCTTTTAAACCTGGCGATGGATAAGCTCGGCCTGTCGGTACGCGGGAGCTTCTATGTCGGGGCGGTATCCATGGCAGCCATGCTCCTCTTCTTGCTGCTGGACATCGGACATACAAAGCAGGAGCCTGCCGCTGCCGACTCTATCGCAAAACCAAAACCGCTCACCCTAAAG
>CAKTFI010000093.1 GCA_934555865.1 uncultured Christensenellaceae bacterium
AGCTCATAAAGCTTCAGCAGCTTAATCTTTTGCATATTGGCAGCCATGCTGTGCCTCCTCTTTGAAATGGGTATAATAATACTGACTAAGTATAACACAAAACTTCCGATTTTTCAAGGTTTCCGCGTAATTATATCATTACCCGAACTGGATTTTTCGCAAATATCTGGTTCAAGTCCCATCTCCTAAACACATTTAATAGTTGCTTGCAGAGCAAAGAAATTCTATTTGTACAACAGCAATTTCGGTATTCTTTTGCTGCTGAACGCAAAAAACGGGCTTCGGAGCAGCCAATCGACCGCTCCAAAGCCCGTTTTTCTATTATTCGCCCTGTATTTTGCCCCGAAAGCAAGAAAAAGCCTCTCTTGTCTTGGTAGACAAAAGAGGTTTCTTTTATGGTTGCGGGGGTGGGATTTGAACCTCACGACCTCCGGGTTATGAGCCCGACGAGCTACCAGACTGCTCTACCCCGCACAATTATTATATAAGAGCGCCCCTCAATTGTCAACTCTTTTTTTGGATTTTATAAAATTTTACTGTCCAATTTTTCCATCAGATAGCCTTCCAGATTGTCCGACTCGCTGACGCGCACCTCCCGGACGCCATAGGCCGCGAAAAACGCCTGCAAAATCGCCGCGCCGAACAGGATCACCTCGCCGCGCCGCGCATCCATGCAATAGCGCGCCGCGCGCTCCTCCGGCGAGAGCGGCGCAAGCGCCTCGGTTAGCGCCCGCAGCTGTGGTGCGTCCAGCCGGTATCCGTCCACCTTCTTGGGGTCATAGGCGGAAAGCCCGAGCGCCACCGCGGCCAGGGCCGTGGGCGTCCCTCCAATGGCGGTGAAGGGCAGCGCCTCCGGCAGCGGGCAGGCAGCAAACGCCGCGCGCGCCCATTCCTCGACCGCCGGGTCTCCCTCCCGGAAGAGCGTCTTTGCCCGGACGCACCCGATGTTCAGGCTGTGCGCAAATGGGATCTTTCCGCCGCGGCAGAGCACGACCTCGCTGCTCCCGCCGCCGATGTCCAACAGGCCGCCGTCCCGCCCGCCGAGTGCGCCCGCCGCGCCCAGGCGCGCCTCCTGCTCGCCCGAGAGCACCTCCACCGCAAGGCCCGTCCGCCGCGCGACCTCCTGCAGCAGCAGCGCCCGGTTTTCCGCGTCGCGCACCGCGCTTGTCGCAAAGGCGAAGACCGGCGCGCCGCTGTCCAGCGCCCGCGCCTTTTGGCACAATGCTTCGACAGCGTCCACACCGCGCGCGATGGCCGCCGGGGTGAGCGCCGTGCTCCCCGCCTGCTTTTCCCCGAGCCGCGCCGCGATCAGCCATTTTTGCAGGCAATGCACCCTGCCTTCCTCCACCTGCGCCTGCATCAGGCGGATGGAGTTGCTCCCCATATCGATGACAAATGCGTTTTTCATTCCCTTCTCCCCCTCCGCCCAAAGCGCGGACAATCAAAAACCGCCGAATCAATCGGCGGCGTTCTTTTTGCGAAAGATGATCTCGTTTTCCTTGACCCAGCCAAATTTTTCGCGGGCGGCCTGTTCGATGTATTCCTCTGTTCCGACATAGGCCTCCTGTTGTTCCAACTCCTCCACCTGCTGTTCCAATGCGGCCTGCTGTTCCAACAGAGCCGCCTGCTTATGCTTTTGCGAGACGATCGTGATCAGCTTGAGGCCGATCCCACTTAGAGCATAAATCGCCGCGACGCAGAAGATGATCCGGCACCAGTTCCATTCCCGGAGCTTTTCCAGCAGCGGATGCGGCGCACGGTACGCGCCTTCCTCGATGCGGATATTGGCCGGACGGCGATTTTTCCGGGGAACTTCCCCGCTTCGGCGGCTGCGCACCGCTTCCCGCTCTGCCCTATTCTGCATCGAAACTCCCCCTTTCAAGCTCTGCATATACATTCTCAATATACATTTTTATTGTAGGAGTTTGCCCGCTGCTTGTCAACCAAACCTAGTCATTTTTCCGTCGGAATTCCCTGGTAAATTTGTAAATTTTGCGCAGAAAGTGCGCCAGCAGCGCGTGCAGGCCCTGCCGGTACAACAGCGCGCCCAGCAGCATGCCCAGCAGATAGAACCCACGCAGGCGCAGGTTCAGCAGCCGGTAGAAGACCCAGACCACCGCCGCCGCATAGAACAGGCAGCAGACCGCCTCTCCCGCGCTCCGCCAAAGATGCCCCAGGCGCAGCACGCGCGCGAGCCCCGCCCAGGCGAAATACAGGCATGCGCCGCCCGCCCCGAGATACACGCACAACAGGGCGACATAGGGTTGATTGAGCGTTCCCTCCATGTGCGTCAACGAAAGAGCTTGCCGAAAAACCCGCTCTTTTCCGCCCGCATTTCCGCGTGGTCGGAATAATCGACCGCCTGGATCGTGCCTTCGATGACGAGCTGCCCCGCCTCCAGATCCAGCCGCGCAATGTGCAGATCCTCGCCCAGCACTGTGATCATGCCCATGGAGGTCAGAAAGATCACCTCATTCTCGTTGAAGCTGTCCACATCCTCTACGCCACTCACGCTGACGCGCTGCCGCCCGTCGATATGCACCGTGTGTTCGCGCCCGTCCAGACGGCGTAGTGCCTGTTGATTTTCCATGCTCCTTCTCCTTTGCAGTCTTTTACCCCATGCATATGCCGCCCCGCGCCGGGATATGCCGCCGCATTGACATTTGCCGCCGCCGCCCCTACAATAAGATGTGATATTTCGGAAAGGAACCGTTGTGTATGAAACCATCTTCTCGCCTATGTAGAGGCATCGCTCTCGCGCTCTTCGTCCTCCTTTTGGGGCTTTCGGCCTGCGGAAAGCAGCCGGAGGCGGTCTCTCCTTCCCCCGAGCCCTCGGCGCCGGAGGCGTCCTCCTCCCTCCCGCTGCCCATTGTACCGGAGCCTGATCCGGAACCGGTCTATGTCTCCCCCACGACGGGGCGGGAATTCTCCGAAAAGCGGGAATTCTACCCCATTCTCGTCATGATCGAAAATTCGCGCGACGCGCGGCCGCAGACCGGGCTCATGCAGGCGGATGTCGTCTATGAAGCGCCGGTGGAATCGACCATCACGCGCTTTGCCTGCCTGTTCAACGACACGCTGCCCACTGTCGCCG
>CAKTFI010000094.1 GCA_934555865.1 uncultured Christensenellaceae bacterium
CGACGACGCGGTAGAGGCAAAGGATAATTCTCGGGTCACGGTCACGGGCGATGTGACTTCGGAACAGGGCGAGGGCATCTATGCTCGAAACAATGCGGAAGTCACGGTCGGCGGAAGCGTCCGCGCCGGGGATGAAGGCATCGATGCGCGGCACGACAGCAAGGTCACGGTCGCAGGCGATGTCTTTGGCGGCAGCGGCGACCCGAACGAAGTGGACATGAACGATCCTTCCGGGTATTCGGACGGCAGCGACGCCGTGCAGGCGGAGGATAACGCACGGGTCAGTGTCGGCGGCAATGCCGTGGGCGGCGACGGATACGGCAACTATGGTTACGGCGGCAATGGTGTGCAGGCCGACGACAGCGCGACCGTCACGGTCGGCGGCGATGCCGTGGGCGGCAATGTGACGGCGAACCCAGAGGTATCCGGCGAGCAGACCAAGGCCGGGCATGGCGTAGCGATGGATTCCACCGCGAATGTGACGGTGGGCGGCAATGCCGTGGGCGGCAGCACGAACGGTGCGGACGGCAAGGGCGGCAACGGCGCATATATCCGCCTGATTTTTAAGGAAGTACAGGATGGAGGGGATATTGATATTTCCTCCTTGCGCGATGCAAACGGCGAAGAAGAAGAAGACACGCTGGCGGACGGCAGCCTGACGGTGGGCGGCGTCATCCGTGGCGGCAAGAACGGCGACAGCACAGATGCGGCAGCACTGTATTATGAATTGCCGAACGAAGTGCTGGAGCAAGATCCGGCACCGAAATTGACACTGGACGACTTTGCGGAAGATCTTGCTCGGGGGCGGCCGATCTTCTCGATCTTTGAGGAGCTCACCACCCGCATCTATGCCCGGACGCGGTCGGAAGCGCAGCGGGACGCGATGGCAGGTCCATTATTGCAGGCGCTCGGTATCGCTTCGGCGGAGGAACTGTATGCTCTTTCTCGGCAGGAAGCGATGGGAAAAATCGACGCGCTTTCTCCGGAAGCGCAGCAGGCGCTCTTGGAAAAGATTGTAGCGGAATACAATGCGCAGCGGGAGATCTACGCGAACAAGCCCACAGTTGAGCGGTATCTGGCGATGCGCGCCAAGGAGGCGTTCATGTTGCTTTCGCTCAACTATTTCAAGATGACGGGAGCCACAAATGACGATTTTTGGGCGCCGCTTGCCAAGGCGATGGGCTTTGCCTCGGTGCAGGAGATGTACCAATCGAATTACGAGAAGATCATGGAGGATTTTGAAAAACTGCCCGAAGCGACTCGGCGCGAGGTCTTGCAGGCGACCATCGACCTGGGGGGCGAGGCGCCCGAGAACGGCTCGCTTGCCGAGGTCTATGTGACGCAGGTCACGACCTGGAAGCTGGAACCCGGAAAGACGCATGCGGACAGCGTGGACTCCAATGCGGACGACCTGCTCACCGGAATTCTGGCGCAAATGACGCTGTATACCGTGCGTGTCCGCGAATCGGCGCAGGGCACAATCACCACGAGCCTCAAGGAGGCGCAGGCCGGGCAGAAGGTCACGGTTACGGCAACCCCGGCGGCGGGCTTTGCCCTGAAGCGGATTTTGCTGAACGGTGTGGCGCTGGTGCCGGAGGACGGTGTGTATTCCTTCCTCATGCCGGAAAACGGCGGCGTGGAGCTTTCGGCGGAATATGAGAGCACGGCGCGCACGGACGAAGTGCCGGTGACAGGCGAGGGCGCTGCCTTGTATGCCTATGCGGCGCTGGCGCTGCTGTGTGCGGCGGGGGTGCTGTGCCTGCTTTCCAAGAAGCATGCGGAACAGCGCTGAGAAAGGACAAAGTAGACAAAACAGGAGAGGAGCGGACGGTGTGCCGCTCCTTTTTTGCAGCGCTTTGGAGGAAGCAGGGGGCGTTGCAAAACGCCGGGTAGGCGGGTACAATAAAAAGAAACCGGGCGTTACGGAGCAGAAATGATGGCCGGATTGTGGAAATGTGGATAACCGCCCCGCGAAATCGGCGGCGACGGACAAGTCAGGGAAAAGGAATTCCTTCCCTTGGAAGTTTTACCGCGCATTGCATGGGAGAACGCAAAATCGGGGGAAAGGGGAAACGCCGATTGAGGCGCTGCGACGACGGTGAGTGTATGAAATTTTTGGAAGATAGAGGGGAGAAAAAATGGGAAGAGAGGGAAAGCCGGAAACGGCGGCAAAAACGCGGGAGGAGGAACGGCTGCTCGGGCGGATCGAGGAGCTGGCGGCGCGTTCCGAGCGGGGATATGCGACCTATAGCCATTTTTTGAACCCGCATGAACGTGCGTTGGTCGAGCCGGCGTTGCGGCGGATAGGGGCGCGGTACCAATGGTTGGGCGGCTATCCGGAGGCGGAACGGGCGATTTTGGCTTTCCTGCCCGACTATCTGGAGGACGCGGGGGAGGATGTGGATAGCCCCCTGTGCCTGTTGGAGGTAGAGGAAAAGGGCAGGCAGTTCGGCCGCACCCTGACGCACCGGGACTATCTGGGCGCGCTCATGAGCCAACAGATCGAGCGCGAACGGGTGGGCGATATCGTGGTGCAGGAGGGGCGCGCGTGGATCTTCCTGCTGCGTCCGGCGATGCTGGCCGTGCGGGACGGCCTGCAAAAGATTGGAAACCACGGCGTGGAAGTGCGGGAAGTCCCCCTCGAATCCTTCGCAGGGGCGGAGGGGCAAAAGGAACGCCGGGTGTGCTTTGTGGCCTCCCTGCGGCTGGATTGCGTGGTGGCGGAGGGGTTCGGTATCTCGCGCAGCCAGGCGGCGGCCGACATCGCGGCGGGGCTCGTCAGCCTGCGGCACGCGGAATGCCTGCGCGCGGCGGAGGAGGTGCGCGAGGGGGATGTGATCGCGCTGCGGGGCAGCGGGCGCATCACTGTGGGCAAGACGCAGGGGCAGAGCCGCAAGGGCCGCCTGTGTTTGGAGCTTTGGCAATGGAAATAGCAAAAAACGCCGCTCACCGTTTCGGGGTGGGAGGCGTTTTTTCGTCCGGGCGGTATTCGGCGATGTCCTAGAGCGAACAATCGAGGATGCGGCAAAGTTCGCCGCGTGTG
>CAKTFI010000095.1 GCA_934555865.1 uncultured Christensenellaceae bacterium
GTCGTCTGAAGCAGCGGAAACTGGTGATGCGCCATGATCAGATAGGCATGCTTTTCCATAGTTCCTCGAAAACGGTATTTTGAAAATCTACGGTTCAGTATACCATACTTCCGGGCGGCGCACAACGACATCCTTCGCCCTTATCCGGCGTCCGCGGCGGCCTCTTCCAGCCAGATGCGCAGGATCCGCCCGAGCGCGTTCTTGAGCGACTTTTGCTCGACGGCCTCCCGCGCCTCCAGCGCGACGGAATACTGCGTCCCACCGGCGTCCACCACGATCCGCCCAGCGATCTGCCCGAGGCAGATGGGCGGCGCAAGGCCTTCGTCGATCTCCACCTGCGTGCGGATCGACTTCTCCTCGCCTTTTCGGTACAGGATCGCCAAGTCCTCGCTCGGATACAGCTCGACGCTGCCCGGTTCTGCGTCCTCTAGGGGGACCGTCCGGTATTTGGCATCGCGACTGGCGATCTGCTTGACGCCATAGACGGCCGTCGCCTCCGAGATCGCCCGTTTGGCGGCCGAGGCGCGCGTCCCCGCCTCCCGATCCCCCAGGATCACGCACAAAAACCGCGCGTTGCCACTCTTTGCCGATGCGACCATGCTGTACCCGGAGGCAGATGTCGACCCGGTCGCCATCCCGTCGCATAGGCCGCCGCGCACCAGGGTATTGGCGTTGGTGATCTCGGTCTCCCGCCCCGAGGCGTGCACCAGCGAATAGGTCCAGCAGGCGCTGTATTCAAAAAAGGCCGAATACCGGCAAAGCTCCGCCGCGATGTCGGCGAAGGCCGCCGCGCTCACGAGCGACTGCTCGGAAAGCCCGGTGCAGTCGGCAAACACGGCGTCCGCCCCCAGCTGATCCGCCCGGGCGTTCATCCGCTCCACAAAGGCCGCCTCACTCCCGGCGATCTTTTCCGCCAGCGCGCAGGTCGCGTCGTTGGCAGACCCCACGATCGACGCCTTCAAAAGCGCCTCCACCGGCTGCTGTTCGCCCGCATCCAGAAAGGCGCTCGTTCCCTTCTTGGAAGCCGCCTCCTTGGAAACGGTCACCTCCTCCTGCAGCTGCACGCTCCCCTGCTGCAGCGCCTCAAAAAAGAGCAGATAGGACATCAATTTCGTCACGCCCGCGCCGTGCAGCGCCTCGTCGGCGTTCTTTTCCTCCAAAACCGTCCGCGTTGTCGCCTCCAGCAGCAGGTATGCCCTGGCAGTCTCGGAAAGCGGCGCGGCCTGCCCCACACGCGGCATCCAGAGCAGGCAAAATAGCGCCGCCATCCCCATCGCCAACCACCGTCTTCGTATTCGTTCCATGCGCATTCATCCTCTTCGCCGTGTTCTTACCCTATTCTATGGCGGGCTTTCCCCCGTTTATGCGGTATCTTTCCAAAGGAGCCGTTCCGCCGCCCACAGGAGGAACAGGAACCAGCTCCGGGCCAGCCGCTCTCCCATAAAGCGCATCGCCTGCTTGCGCGTCTCGCGCGCCGTCATAGGGGCCCATCGTTCCCGCCATTGCCGCCGCCAAAAGGCTGCGCCCTGCCGGAAGAGCCCGTCTTCATAGAGCACCTCTGCCAGATAAGCGAGCAGCGGCATCGTCAGGCGGAGGATTGCCCCGCCGAGCGTCCCCGGCCACACCGCGGCGCGCCGGCAGCCCACACGCCAGGCGATGCGCCCGATCCCCAGCCCCAAGCAGAGTGGGATCCCCGCCGCATACGCCGCGCACAGGCTTTCCAGCCCGACCCAGGCGATCCGCCGGAGGAGGACGCCAGGCCACGCTGTACCACCGCCCCATGGCTCGGCAAAAAGCGCCTGCCGTTCCGCAGGGCACAGCGCCGCCCAGACAACGCCCCCGCAAAAGCGCCCGACCTGTACAAAAAAGAGGGCCGCGGCAAGGCTTTGCCATCGACCCTCTATTCGATTCCGAATCCGGCTGTATCGCTTTTTCAATCGCGCCACCTCCCCTGTAGCCTATGCGGCGCGGTTTAGCAAAAGAAGCTCAATTGATGCGGTACATCCGCAGTTTGATATAGTCCGACACGGCGGCGAGGAACGCCGTGTTCGTGGGCTTTCCCTTTTCCGCGTCCACCGTATAGCCAAACAGGCGCTCGATATACGCCAAATCGCCCTTGTTCCAGGCTACCTCCACCGCGTGGCGGATGTTCCGCTCCACCCGGCTGCTCGTCGAACCATAGGCCTCTGCGATCTCCGGATACAGCTGCGTCGTCATATGGTGCAGCAGCATG
Organism: uncultured Christensenellaceae bacterium; assembly: GCA_934555865.1. Taxonomy (GTDB): domain Bacteria; phylum Bacillota; class Clostridia; order Christensenellales; family Christensenellaceae; genus QANA01. The sequence continues at coordinate 2,234 of CAKTFI010000095.1, forward strand.
CGGTCCTGCAAAAGGTACTTGATCGCCGTCTTGGCATAGTGATACCCCTTCGACCCCGGCGGGAGGCCGATGCGCTGGATCACGCCCTGGATCATCTCCTCCACATTGCCCGTGGGAACTGCGGCGCGTTCCGCGTTCGGCGAAAGCAGCTCTCGCAGGGTATGCAGCAGCGTTTCCCGGCTGAAGGGCTTGACCAAAAAGAAATCCGCGCCGTATTCAAAGGATTTGCGGATGATGAATTCCGAATCGGCGCAGGTGCAGACGATGACCTTACTCTGCGCATGCAGGCGGCGCTGCTGCAATTTTTCCAGCAGGCTCAATCCGTCCAGTCCGCGCAGCACGATGTCCGTAATGATGAGGTCCGGCTCTGCCGCACAGGCCTTTTCATAGGCTTCGCTACCGGAATAGGCGATCTGCGAACGGTCAAAGCGTCCCGTCTGCTCCAATGCCTGCTTGAGCGGCCATATGTACTCCCGGCTCCCGCCTACGATCAACGCATGCAGCTTCTTTTCCTGCTCCATCCTGCTTTCCTCCCAAGCCTTGCTTCCTCTCGATTATACAATACCCGGCCCCAGCCTGGCAATGCGCCTAGTCCAATTCGGCCATATCTTTGAGCATCCAGTCGAGGTATACGCCATATCCCCGCTTGGGGTTGTCGATAAACACATGCGTGATATCAAAGTTACCTGCGTGCATACCGCTCAGG
>CAKTFI010000096.1 GCA_934555865.1 uncultured Christensenellaceae bacterium
CCTTGACTTCACCGCTCTGCACACCGCCCTGGATAGCCGCACCGATAGCGACGCATTCATCCGGGTTGATGCCCTTATAGGGTTCGTGGCCGGTGAGCTCCTTCACCTTGTCCTGCACTGCCGGGATACGGGTCGAGCCGCCCACGAGGACGACCTTATCCAGATCCGACGCCTTGAGGCCTGCGTCACGCAGCGCGTTCTGCACCGGGATCTCCGTCGCCTTCACAAGGTCTTCCGTCAGCTGGTTGAACTGTGCGCGCGTCAGCGTCAGGTCCAAATGCTTCGGGCCACTCGCGTCCATCGTGATGAACGGGAGGTTGATGTTGCTCTGCATCACGCCGGACAGGTCGATCTTCGCCTTTTCCGCCGCTTCCTTCAAGCGCTGCATCGCCGCGCTGTCCCGGGACAGGTCGATACCCTGTTCCTTCTTGAATTCCTCGACCATCCAGTTCACGATGCGCGCGTCAAAGTCGTCGCCGCCGAGGCGCGTATTGCCGTTGGTCGCCAATACTTCGATGACATTGTCCGCGATCTCCAGGATGGAGACATCGAAGGTGCCGCCGCCGAGGTCGTATACCAAGATCTTCTGATTGTCGTCCTTATCCAGGCCATAGGCAAGCGCCGCCGCCGTCGGCTCGTTGATGATGCGCAGCACTTCGAGGCCCGCGATCTTGCCGGCGTCCTTGGTCGCCTGCCGCTGTGCGTCGTTAAAATAGGCCGGGACGGTGATGACCGCCTGCGTGACCGGCTCGCCCAGATAGCTTTCCGCATCCGCCTTGAGCTTCGCCAGGATCATTGCGGAAATTTCCTGCGGGGAATAGCTCTTGTCGCCGATGTGTACCTTGCGATCGGTACCCATGTCCCGCTTGATCGAAGAAATCGTATTTTCATGGTTGGTCACTGCCTGCCGCTTTGCGATCTGGCCGACCAAACGCTCCCCATTCTTTGTAAACGCCACGACCGAGGAAGTCGTCCGCGCGCCCTCCGCATTCGGGATGACGACCGGCTCGCCGCCTTCCATGACAGCCATGCAGCTATTTGTCGTACCTAAGTCGATACCAATGATTCTGCTCATCGTAGTCTCCTCCAAACTTATTCTAAAAAATAGTATACAGATTTATTTGACAACCATAACCATGCTATGGCGCAAGACTTGTTCCTTGGTGCGATAGCCCTTTTGCAGGACGCTGTGCACCGTGCCGCTTTGCTCCTCCCCTTCCGGGTCGACCTGCATCACGGCGTTATGCAGGTTCGGGTCAAACGGCTGGCCCTCGGCTTCGATCTCCTCGATCCCCATCTCGGAAAACAGGGCGGAAAGCTGCTTTTGAATCTTCTCGATCCCTTCTTTCAGGGGAGAATCCTCCTCTGCCGCCGCCAGCGCGCGTTCCATATTGTCCATCACCGGCAGGAATTTCGCCGCCGTTTCGAGCTTCGCGTCCGTCTTGGCTTTTTCCACCGCCTGGGCGTTCCGCCGTTTATAGTTTTCGAAATTCGCCCGTTCCCGCAGCAGCGCATCCAGGTATTCGTCCCGCTGCGCCTCCGCCTGGGCGAGCAGTTCCGCTTCGCCGACTTTGTCCCCCTCCGCCTTCTCGGCGGCAGGCGCCTCTGTTTCCGGCGTTTCGATGATCAATTCTTCCTTCTTATTGGTTTTGTTCTTTGACATCTTTGCTCCTAATTTCCGATTTGCCCTCTATCGGCTTTTGCCCATAGGCAAACAGTTCGTTCATACTGGCACTCATGGAATGCAGGATGGACAAAATCTTCGCGTAATCCATCCGCGTCGGCCCGATGACGCCAAAGGTCCCGACCTTTCCCTCGTTGATCCGATAGGAAGCGGTGACCACACTCATGTGTTCCAATTCCGGGATCTGATTTTCCTTGCCGATGCGGATAGTGAATTCCATGTTGCTCCGCCCCGCAAGCAGCTTATACAGCGTATCCTTGGTTTCCAGCAGCGTCAAAAAGCGCCTTGCCTTGTCGATATCCTGGTATTCCGGGTGGTTGAAGATGTTCTGCGCACCGCCCAGCACCACTTCGCGTTTGACCTGCGCCTGCAGATTGGCCATCACGGCGTTTAGAAGCTGCTCCGCAAACGCCCGATAGGCTTCCAATTCGCCCACCGCCGCGCCGCGCACTTCACCGAGCGCCTCATCCAGCCGTTTGCCGACGGCCAGGCTCGTGAGCCAGTTGGAGATATTTTCGAGGTATGCTTCCTCGATGTCCGCCGGAACGGAAATCAGCACATCCTTCACGATCCCGGAGCTAAACACCAGCACCACCAGCGCTTTATCCTGCGCAATTTTCACGATCTGTATGCGCTTCAGCTCGACCCGGTCCAGCTGCGGCACCAGCACGAGCGAAGTCAGATTCGTCATGTCCGAAAGCGCCTGCGCAGTCGCCTCGACCACATTGTTGACCTCCGAGACCTTTGCGTTCAGGTACTGCTGCACAAAGCCGATCTCCTCCCGGTTAAGCGCCGAGACCTTCATCCAGGTGTCGACATACAGCCGGTAGGCTTTGTCCGAAGGCTTGCGGCCGGCCGATGTGTGCGGCTGCTCCAAATATCCCTCTTCTTCCAGGTCAGCCATCTCGTTGCGAATTGTCGCCGGACTGATATGCATATCCTCCCGCTTCGCCAAAGTTCTGGATCCGACGGGAGTGCCTGTCATAATGTAGTCATCGACAATCGCCTTTAAAATCATCAATTTGCGATTGGATATTCCCATGACCATACTCCCTTTTCTGGAGTTGTTAGCACTCGTTTTGCCTGAGTGCTAACTTCTGATATAAAAATAGCACTCTTTCCAAC
>CAKTFI010000097.1 GCA_934555865.1 uncultured Christensenellaceae bacterium
AGGAACGCCTGGCGATCCGCCCGACTTCGGAGACGATCATCTGCTCGATGTATTCGCGCTGGGTGCAGTCCTACCGCGACCTGCCGCTCAAGCTCAACCAGTGGTGCAGCGTGCTGCGCTGGGAAAAGACGACCCGCCCCTTCCTGCGCACCTCGGAATTTCTCTGGCAGGAGGGCCACACCGTGCACGAAACGCAGGCCGAGGCCGAGGAAGAGACGATGCGCATGATCCGCGTGTATAAGGAATTCGCCGAAAATGTGCTGGCGATCCCGGTCATCGCGGGGCAGAAGAGCGAAAAGGAAAAGTTCGCCGGGGCGGACCACACTTACACGATGGAAGCGATGATGCTGGATGGCCGCGCGCTGCAGATGGGCACCTCGCACAACCTGGGGCAGAACTTTGCCAAGGGCTTTGACATCAAATACCTGAGCCGGGAGGGCAAGCAGGAATATGTGTGGCAGACCTCGTGGGGGACCTCCACGCGCATGATCGGCGGGCTCATCATGGTGCACGGCGACGACCGCGGGCTGAAGCTCCCGCCCAAGGTCGCCCCAATCCAGTGCATGGTCATCCCGGTGGCGGCGCACAAGCCGGGCGTGCTGGATAAGGCGCGCGAGCTGACGGCGGCGCTTGCGGCGGCGGGCATCCGCACGGAGATCGACGAACGCGAGCAGAGCGTCGGTTGGAAATTCAACGACTGCGAGCTGCGGGGCATCCCGGTGCGCATCGAGCTCGGCCCGAAGGATCTGGAACAGGGACAGGTGGTGGCCGTGCGCCGCGACACCTTTGAAAAGATCACGCTGCCCTGGGAAGGGCTGGCGGAAAAGATCACCTCGCTGATGGAGGACATTCACGCGAACATGTTCGCGATGGCCAAGGCGTACCGCGACGCGAAGATCTTCCCGGCCAAGAATTTCGACGAGTTCCGCAAGGGCATCGACGAGGGCAAAGGCTTTGTGCGCGCGCCCTGGTGCGGTGAAACCGCCTGCGAATTGGAAATCAAGGCCGAAACGGGGGCGACCACGCGCTGCATGCCGCTCGATGAACATGAGGTCGTGGACGGCGTGTGCGTGCACTGCGGTAAGCCCGCTAAGAAGATCATGTATTTCGGCAGATCGTACTAAGCAAAAGCAAATGAAAAAAGCACCCGGCCAGGGTGCTTTTTTGCGCAATATAAATCGCCTTAGAGGTTGTCGATCGTCTGCAGGCAGGCGCGCATTTTCAGGACATCGTATTTGGGGTTGTGCTGTTCCCCGTCGATGTGCACGCCGAACAACCGACAGCATTTATCGAGCGAGAGCGCGCGGCCCGCGACCTTGACGCAGGCGTCGACATTCTTGATCTTAAAGAAGTTGTACAGGTCGTTGCCGAAGGTCTTTTTGACGAACAGGGCGTCTGTGTCGCCATAGGTGTAGATCTTCTTGGCGCGGGAGAACATCTCGATAAAGTAGCGCTCATAGTTGCGGATGTGCTTGGCGGCGCAGATGTCGTCCACGGAATAGGTGAGCAACTCGCTGTAGACGCGGTCCCACAGGCGGTGGACATACTTGGTGTCCGAAAAGGGCTTAGCGATGCCTTCATAGATCACCGTTTCGTTTTCGCAGACGAGCTCGGCATACCATCCGCAGATGCGCATGTTCATCGCCTCGAAGTCGATGTACAGCGTCGGTTGGAACGCGGGGGGCGCCGGTTCCGTCGCCTTTTGGGCGTAGAGCTCGTAGATTTTGCTTGTCGGGCCGAAGGTGTGTTTTACAATGTTTTCGTATCGTGCATCCGGCAGGATCGAGGTGGCGTTGGTGAATACATCGAGGAAGAAATCCTCCATCTTTCCGATATAGTCGAAGGTTTTGAGCTGCTTTTTGGTGTAGGGAGAGTTGTAGAAATCCGAAGGCTGGAGCTTGTCCAGCGAGGCGATGTTTTTAAACGGCCGAGCCCCGCCGTTATAATAGGCGTTGGAATCGGTGTCGTGCATCTCCCAGGCGCAGATCTTTTCTTTGACAGTAAATAATTTAATGTTTAGCGTAATGAATCATCCCAAACTTTCTATGATAGTAACATAAAAAATATACCATAGAACGCGCGGTTTGGCAAAGCAATTCGGGCAAATTGTTTGCGAATTTGCGACGGCGCGCGTTTGCATTGTGTGGAAAAGTATGCTATGGTAAGCAAAAGAACTTGCAGATTTGGGGGGATTCCAATGAAAATCGTATTGATCGAACCGCTTTCCGTCGACCCGGTGGTGATCGAGCGGCTGGCCCGTCCCTGGCGAGCGGCGGGGCACAGCTTTGCGGCCTATGATTCGCGCGCAGAGGACCCGGCGGAGCTGCGGCGGCGCGCAGGGGATGCGGACATCGTCATCGAGGGCAACCAGCCGCTGCCGGCGGAGATGCTGCGGCAGCTTGAGGCATGCCGGTATCTGAGCGTCGGGTTTTCGGGCATCGACCATGTCGATGCCGAGACGGCGCGGCAGATGGGCATCACGGTGAGCAACAGCGCGGGCTATGCCGACGACTCCGTGGCGGAGCTGGCGCTCGGGATGATGCTCAGCTTGCTGCGCAACATCGGCCCGGCCGACGCGGCCTGCAAGGCGGGGCGGACGAAGGACGGCCTGGTCGGACGGGAGCTGCGCGGCAAGACCGTGGGGATCGTCGGGATGGGCGCCTGCGGGTGTCGCCTGGCGGAGATTTTGCAGGTATTTGGCTGCCGGGTGATCTTCTATGCGCCGCGGCCGAGCGAGCGCGCGCTGCAATTGGGACAGCGGGTGGAGCTACCGGCGCTTTTCCGCGAGGCG
>CAKTFI010000098.1 GCA_934555865.1 uncultured Christensenellaceae bacterium
GCATTCTGGCGCTGTCCAAGGAAGGCAAGATGCTGGGCGGCCTCACGGCTTCCTCTGGTACTTCCTTCAGCTGGCTGAAGAACCAGATCTGCAAGTATGAGCAGGAACTGGAAAAGACGACGGGCCGGAATGTCTATGATATCATCAACGAAGAAATCGCCTCCGCGCCGGTCGGCTCCAACGGCGTCATGTTCCACCCGTATCTGGCGGGCGAGCGCGCGCCGAGAAACAACGGTAAGGCGCAGGGCAGCTTTGTGGGCATTTCGCTCACGACTAAGCGCGAAGACATCCTCCGCAGCGTCATCGAAGGCATTGGCTTCAACATCGGCGTCATTATGGACAGCGTCCGTGCAGGCGGCCTCGACCTCAAGAGCATCGTCATCGTTGGCGGCCTCGGCAAGGGCGAGATCACGCGGCAGATCTTTGCGGACATCATGAATGTCGAGATCAAGGTGCCGAAGTATGCGGAAGAGGCGGCGACGATCGGCGGCGCGATCCTGGGCGGTATCGCCATGGGTCTCTATAAGGATGAGGAAAGCGCGCTTGAAAAGTATCTGGAGATCGCGGCGGTCACCAAGCCGATCCCGGAAAATGTCGAGAAGTATGCGAAGCTGAAGCCCATCTTCGAAAAGATCTACGAAGGTCTGTATCCGGTCTATCCCGATATTTACGATGCGAAGAAGTGGCTGACGAACGCCGATTAACCCCAAAACACAAAAACCGCTCCGCTGGGGCGGTTTTTTTATGCGCTTTTTGCGCCCGGGCAGGCGTTGACCGCGCGGGGGAACTCGATTATAATAAAAGAAGAAGGGTAAACGGCGTGAAGAGCGCCGTTTCATTTTTATGGAGTAGAAAAATCTATGTTTGAATTTGAGGTCGTAAAGAAGTGTAAGCACACCGGGGCGCGGGCGGGGGTCCTGCACACGCCGCACGGGGATATCAAAACGCCCGTATACATGCCGGTCGGGACGCGCGCCACGGTCAAGGCGCTGACGCCGGATCAGGTGAAGGAGACCGGGGCGCAGATCCTGCTCTCCAATACCTACCACCTATACCTGCGGCCGGGAGAAAAGCTGGTCCGGCAGGCGGGCGGCCTGCATTCCTTTATGCATTGGGACAAGCCGATCTTGACGGACAGCGGCGGGTTTCAGGTGTTTAGCCTGGGCGCGCTGCGCAAGATCACGGAGGAGGGCGTGGAATTCCGCAGCCATATCGACGGGAGCGTGCACCTGTTCACGCCGGAAAGCGTCATGCAGGTCGAGCAGGACCTGGGGGCAGACATCATCATGGCGTTTGACGAATGTGCGGCGCACGACAAGCCCTATGCCTATGTGAAAAATTCCATGGAGCGCACCATGCGCTGGGCAGAGCGCTGCAAGCGCGCCAAGACCAACGAAAATCAGGCGCTGTTCGGCATCGTACAGGGCGGGATGTTCGCCGACCTGCGGCGGGAGAGCGCCAAGGCGATCAATTCCATGGGTTTCCCGGGGCATGCGATCGGGGGCCTGAGCGTCGGCGAGGAAAAGAAGGTCATGTATGACATGCTGGAGGTGACGACGCCGCTGCTGGATGAGAACAAGCCGCGCTACCTAATGGGCGTCGGTTCGCCGGACTGCCTGATCGAAGGAGCGATGCGCGGGGTGGACATGTTCGACTGCGTGCTGCAAAGCCGCACCGCCCGCATGGGGACGGCCCTGACCAGCCACGGGAAGATGAACCTGCGCAATGCGAAATATGCGGCGGACTTTTCGCCGATCGACCCGGAATGTGACTGCTATGCCTGCCGGAATTTTTCGCGGGCGTATATCCGTCATCTCGTGACGGTGGGGGAGATTTTGGGCGCGACGCTGCTCACGATCCACAACATCCGCTTTTCCGTCTCGCTCATGGAGCAGATGCGGGAGGCGATCCTGGCGGACGACTTCTCGGCCTTCCGCGCGGAAAAGATGGCGCAGATGGGCTATGCGTGTATTGACATGGGAAGTGGCTATGCATTATCATAAAAGAGTTAAAGTATGAATCCTGGGAGGAAAAAACATGCCTGCAAGCTTTATACAAAGTATCTCGACCTATCTGCCGATCATCCTGCTGATGGTCGTGGTCGTGGCGATCTCGATCATTCCGCAGAGAAGGAAGGATAAGAAGTTCAAGCAGATGCTGGACGCCCTCAAGGTGGGCGACCGCGTCAAGACGATCGGCGGGATCTACGGCAAGGTCATCCGCGTGAAGGAAGACCTGGTGACGATCGAGACGAGCTCGGAAAAGACGCAGATCGAATTTGCCAAGGACGCCATCGCCGCGGTGGAAAACGGCGAGGTTTCCAAGGACACCAAATAAAGAGCAGCCTTCGGGCTGCTTTTTTGTTGCGGCCAATTCCCGGGGCGACGGTGCGCTTGCGCCGCGATTGCTGCCCCTGTGGAAAGCTTGGCGAAGCGCGCTTTTAGCCTGCCGCACATGGCGGGAGGCCGGGTTGGACGGGCGAACATCGACGCACATGCTTCGCTGCCGGGGGTGGCCTTGCCGCTCCGGGGGGAGGTATGGTACAATGGCTGCGGAGGAGAGGACTTATGAAACAAGCAAATTGGCGGAAATACTTCAGCATCCTGCTGCTGCTTCTGTGGCCGATGACGGTGCGGGCGGCGGCGATCGGAGATTTGCCCATTGAAAAAAAGCAAGAGGGCAGCGGCGTGGTGATCCTGCAGCAGCGGCTGGCCGACCTGGGGTATCTGCATTTTCGGGCGACCGGCTATTTCGGAG
>CAKTFI010000099.1 GCA_934555865.1 uncultured Christensenellaceae bacterium
GGCGTATACCGGCGGCTGCGGCGCAGAAGGCTGCACATTCGCCTGCGGCGGAGCAGGCGGGCAGCCAAAGACCTGCGTCTGCACCGGCTGCGGCGCGTCCATGGGCTGCGGGCCCATCGGCGGCTGCGGGCCAAAGTTAGGCTGCCGGGACAGCTCCGGTTCCGCCTGCGGCGCAGGCTGCGGCTGTGCTTCCGGCTGCGGGGCAGTTATCTGTTCGTCCTGTCCCTGGGGAAATTGATTGTTTTCCATAGGAATTCCTTTCTCGGGGAAACCCCGGTTCGGCAATGGATGCCGGTATAGACTTAGTTGCGCAAGCTGTGCAGCGGCGCCGGGATGCGCCCGCCGCGCGCCACAAAGGCCTCGCTTGAATACTCATGCACAGGGATGATAGGCGCCGCGCCGAGCAGGCCGCCAAACACAGCCTCTTCGCCCACGCCCTTGCCCACGACGGGGATCAGCCGGCAGGCGGTCGTCTTGTTGTTGATCATGCCGATCGCGGCCTCATCCGCGATGATGGCCGAGATAGTGGAGGCCGGAGTGTCACCGGGGATGGCGATCATGTCCAGTCCCACCGAGCACACACAGGTCATCGCCTCGAGCTTGTCGAGGCAGAGCGCGCCCGCCTGTGCGGCGGCGATCATGCCTTCGTCCTCGCTCACCGGGATGAATGCGCCGGACAGCCCGCCGACATGGCTGGAGGCCATGACGCCGCCCTTTTTGACCGCGTCGTTTAAAAGCGCCAGCGCCGCCGTCGTGCCGTGCGTACCGCAGACCTCGAGCCCCATTTCCTCCAGAATGCGGGCGACGCTGTCCCCCACCGCCGGAGTGGGCGCGAGCGACAGATCGACCACGCCGAACGGCACGCCCAGCCGGCGAGCCGCCTCCTGCGCGACGAGCTGCCCCATGCGCGTGATGCGGAAGGCGGTCTTTTTGATGGTCTCGGCCACCTCGTCAAACGGCTTGCCCTTGGCCGCCTGCAGCGCGTGATGCACGACGCCCGGGCCGGACACGCCGACATTGATGACGCATTCCGCCTCGCCCGTGCCGTGGAACGCCCCGGCCATAAAGGGGTTATCCTCTACCGCATTGGCAAAGACGGTGAGCTTGGCGCAGCCGATGCTGTCCGCGTCCGCCGTCGCCTGGGCGATCTCCTTGATCTGCCGCCCCATGAGCGCCACGGCGTCCATATTGATGCCGGCACGGGTGGTCGCAACATTGATGCTGGAGCAGATGTGCTGCGTTTTTGCGAGCGCGGAGGGCAGCGAGTCGATGAGGCGGCGGTCCGACGGGGTCATCCCCTTGTGCACGAGCGCCGAAAACCCGCCGATGAAGTCGACTTGCAATTCCCCGGCCGCGCGCTCGAGCGCCACGGCGAGGGGCGTATAGTCCTCTGCCCGGCAGGCCGCCGCGACCAGCGCGATCGGCGTCACGGAAATGCGCTTGTTGACGATCGGGATGCCGAATTCGCTTTGGATGTCCCGCCCGGTCTGCACGAGGTTTTTCGCGAGGCGAGTGATCTTCTGATAGATCTTTTCCGCGCAGGCGTGGATGTCCGGGTCTGCACAATCGAGCAGCGAAATACCCATCGTGATCGTGCGGATGTCGAGGTGCTGCTGATCCAGCATCTCGATCGTTTGCAAAATTTCGTTGGTACTCAGCATACGCTCACCTCAGATCCGGTGCATCGCTTCGAAGATGTCCTCGCGTTGGATGCGGATGGAGAGGGCTTTTTCCCTGCCCCATGCGTCCAAAATGCCGCCGAGTTCCTCAAAGGAGGCCCGGCAGGCCGCGGTGTCGACCATCATGATCATCGTGAAATAGTCCTGCATGATCGTCTGGCTGATATCCAGCACATTGACGCCTTGCGCCGCAAGCAGCGTGCACACGCCGGCGATGATGCCCACCTGGTCCTTTCCGATCACTGTCACAATTGCTTTCATTTATCAAACTCCTCACTGCCCAAGGGCAACAATATACACAAGAATTACCTTTCCCGCCTGCATTATACCATCTTTTCCTGGGCTCGGCAACAGGCAAATGCCCGCACGCAATGCTTTTCGGCTTGTCCTTTCGGCACTTTTCCGTTATAATATAAATTCAAGCCAAATTCGAAGCAATACGCCGGGCCGCCCCGGCAGGAGGATACTTGTCTTATGAAAATTTCCAAGAAAGACGCGCTGTTGTGGTTCCGTTTTTTTGCCATGCTGCCCGAAGAGGAGGAGCTTCTGCCCCGGCAGCAGGAGATCCTGTACGCGACCTTTGCGCAGATCGAGGCCGCCGTGGAGCACCGTGACGCCCTGCTCGCGGCAGAGATCCCCGGCCGGCAGAGCCTATCTGACCGCACCTATTTCACAGGCGACCCGGCCAAATTCCCGAAGGGATGCCGCTCCTGCCTGCTCGGCACGGGGCTATCCGCCATCCGCAAGACGAACAAGTGCAACCTGAACTGCAAGTTTTGCTACTACTACGGCCAAATCGACCGCATGCCGCCGGTGGGCGAAGGCATGTGGGAGATCGGCGGCACCAAGTTCTATGCGCGCGACCTCGACTTGCTGCTGTCCATCTATCCGAAGCCGTCCGGCATTTCCTATGTATACCTGGAGCCGTTCATGGAGATCGAGGAATACTACCCCGTCATCCGCAAGTTCCACGAGGCGGGCATTTATCAGCACATGTACACCAACGGGACGCTTGCGACCGAGGAAAACC
>CAKTFI010000100.1 GCA_934555865.1 uncultured Christensenellaceae bacterium
GTGCGCGGCATAGGGCCGCAGACGGCGAAGCTGCTGGCGCGGCTGGACATCCACACGGTGTGGGACCTGCTTTGCCACAAACCGGCGTATTATAAAGACCTTTCCCGGATCACGCAAATCTACCTGCTGGAGGAAGAGCAGCTGGCGGTGGTGCGGGCTTGCGTGATGACGCCGCCCCGCTGGATCCGCCGGGACAGGAAGTTTTCGCTGTTCACCTTTTCCGTGAGCGACGGGAGTGGGTCGCTGTCCATCTCCGTATTCAACACGCCGTATTCCTTTTCCAAATACACGCTGGGTGGGACCTACCTCTTTCTCGGGAAGCCAAAGGAATACCGCGGCAGGCTGCAGATGGAAAACCCGGAGGTCCTTCCGGAGGGTGGCCCGCTCGGCCTGCGGGCGTATTATCCGCTGACGGCGGGCCTGAGTCAGCACGCGCTGCGGCAGTTTGTGGGCAATACCCTGCAAAGCGTGGAATTCCCGGCGGACTACACACCGGGGCTGCGGGAAGCGGCAAGGCTCCTTCCACAGCGGGAGGCATTTTGCAGCCTGCACTGCCCGGCGACCCCGGCGGCGCTGGAGGAGGCGCGGCGCAGCCTGGCACTCCGGGAGGCATGGCTCTTTTTGGAGCGCATGGAGCAGAGCGCCGGAAAGGCGGAACCGGCCAAGCCCCTCCGCGCCCCGGCCGACACGCAGGAGGCGTATCTTGCAAAGCTGCCGTTTCGCTGCACGGGCGCGCAGCTGCGGGCTATGGGGGAGATCGCGGGGGACCTCTCCCGGCCGGTGACGGCAAACCGGCTGATCCAGGGCGATGTCGGGTCCGGCAAGACGGCGGTGGCGATGTACGCCGTGTTTTGGGCGGCCTGCTGCGGTGCGCAGAGCCTGTTGCTGGCGCCGACCGGCCTGCTTGCTGCGCAGCATTTTCGAATGGCACAAAGTCTGTTTGGCGAGCGGGCGGCGCTGCTTACCGGGGCAACCCCGACGGGCGAGCGGGAGGAAATCCGCCGCAAAGCCGCCGCTGGGGAGATCGATGTGTTGGTCAGCACGCACGCCGCGCTATATGAACAGCCGGCCTTTGGCAACCTGCAATTGCTCGTGATCGACGAGCAGCACCGCTTCGGCGTGCTGCAGCGTTCGAAAATGGCGAGGCAATACCCGGGGCTGCACACCATCACCATGTCCGCTACGCCGATCCCACGGTCGCTGGCGATGATCCTACACGGGAGCGCCGAAATTTCCATGTTGGACGAGCTCCCGCCGGGCAGGACGCCCGTCAAGACCTTCTTGATCGGCAAGAACAAGCGCGCTGCGCTCTATGACTGGCTGGCGGAGCGGGTGGCCGCGGGGGAAAAGGCATATATCGTCTGCCCGCTCTTAGAGCCTTCGGAGGGCATTGCCGCCGTCTCTGTGCAGGAGATGCAGCAGGGGCTGCAAAAGCGCTACCCCGCCTGGCGCATCGGCATCCTGCACGGGCGCATGCGCGCGGAGGAAAAGGCGGAGGTCATGCGGCGCTTTGCGGCGGGAGAGATCTCGGTGCTCATTTCGACAACGGTTGTCGAGGTCGGCGTGGATGTGCCAGATGCAACGATCATGATCGTGGAGAATGCAGATCGCTTCGGGCTGGCGCAGCTGCACCAGCTGCGCGGCCGGGTCGGCCGAGGGAGTCTGGCGTCGTATTGCTACTTCGTCTCCGACGGGGCCGGACAGGAACGGCTGTGCGTCCTGAAGGAGTGCTCGGACGGCTTTGCGATCGCCCGCAAAGACCTAGCCTATCGCGGCGCGGGGAATTTCTTTGGCGTCGAGCAGCATGGGGAGACCTCCTTCCGCTTTTTGGACCTCTATCAGGACATGGCGCTGCTGGAGGAGGCCAAGGTGCTTTGGCAGGCGATGCGGCGGGACTTTCCGCAGGACTATGCGCTCTTGGAGGCGCAGGTGCGGCGGGAAGCGGCGCAGGAGGGGAACGCCTATCTGGCGATCTAGCGGGCGCGACGCTTAGGGAGATATTCTGTAAAACCAGCCGATTTTGATAGGAGAGCGCGACGGCCTGCATTTCGAGCACGGGTTCGGCGGTGGGGGAGGCGCCCCCGGCCGGGCGTTCCTCCGACAGGGAGAGCGCCCGCAGCCCCATGCGCTGTCGCGTCTCTGTGGGCAGTGTCCGGAACTGCGCCGGCGTAAAGTCGCCTTCGATCCGGCCGTTTTGCAGGTAGAGTATGCGGTCGGCGACCCCCATCAGGAAATGGAGCCGGTGCTCTGCGACGATCACCGTCTTTCCCTGGGCCTTGACGAGGCGCAGATGCTCCCGCAGCTTGGCGATCGACGCCGTATCGAGATTGGAAAAAGGCTCGTCGAGCAGGTAGATGTCCGGATGCATGGCGTAGACCGACGCAAAGGCGATCTTTTGCTTTTCGCCGCCGGAGAGGGCGAAGATGCTGCGGCCGAGGAGGGGCTCCAGTTGCAAGGCGTTGGCGGCCCCTGCCACACGTTGCGCCATCTGTGCTTGCTGTCGCGGCCTACTATCTTATCCACGAGGGCGCACACCTGGTCTATGCC
>CAKTFI010000101.1 GCA_934555865.1 uncultured Christensenellaceae bacterium
AGATCTCCGCGCTCATGAACCCGCTCACCTATGCGATCATCAACCTGGCGACGCTGGTGTTGATCTGGGTCGGCGCAATCCAGGTGGACGGCGGGATCATCACGCAGGGCGAACTGGTCGCGCTTGTCAACTATATGTCGCAGATTTTGGTCGAGCTCATCAAGCTCGCGAACCTGATCATCAACATGACCAAATCTCTCGCCTGCGCAAACCGCGTCGCGGGGATCCTGGCCATCGAGCCCGGGATGCAGGATGCCGCAGAGGTGCGGGCGCTGTACCCGGAAAATAACGACGCCGTGAGCTTCGAGCATGTCTCGCTCACCTATCCGCAGGCGGGCGATGCCTCGCTGCAGAACATCGATTTCCGCGCGAAGAAGGGGCAGGTCATCGGCATCATCGGGGGCACCGGTTCCGGCAAGAGCTCTCTTGTCAACCTGATCCCGCGGTTTTACGATGTGAGCGCGGGCCGGGTGCTGGTGGACGGCGTCGATGTGCGCGAATACGACAAAGAAGCGCTGCGCGGGAAGATCGGCGTCGTCCTGCAAAAGGCGGTGCTCTTCTCGGGGACGATCCGTGAAAATATCCGCTGGGGCAAGGAAGACGCGACGGATGCGGAGATCCTACAGGCTCTGCGCACCGCGCAGGCAGAGGAATTTGTCCTGCAAAAGGAAAAGCAGCTGGACGAGCAGATCACGCAGGGGGCGACCAACCTCTCCGGTGGACAGCGGCAGCGCCTGACCATTGCGCGGGCGCTGGTGCGCAAGCCGGAGATCCTCATCCTGGACGACAGCGCCTCCGCGCTGGACTATGCGACAGACGCGGCGCTGCGCAAGGCGATCCGGGAAATGGAGAGCAAGCCGACCGTGTTCATCGTCTCGCAGCGCACCGCCTCGATCCAGCATGCAGATCAGATCCTCGTGCTGGAGGACGGGCACATGGCAGGCATCGGCACGCATGAACAGCTGCTTGAACGCTGCCCGGTGTATCAGGAGATCTACTATTCCCAGTTCCCGAAGGAGGCGAAATGATGGCTAAGAAGAACGATACACCCAAAACCTTTCGCGAGGTGCTGCACTATATCAAGAAATATTGGCTGCTCTTGGCCTGCTCCATCCTGTTCGCCGCGGCAACGGTAGCGCTCACGCTGTATGTCCCGGTCGTGACGGGAGACGCGGTCGACCTGGTCGTCGCCAAGGGACTCGTCGACTTCCCGGCGCTTCTCAAGCTGCTCACCCGGCTCGCGGTCATCATCGCGCTGACTTCGCTTCTGCAATGGGTGATGAACATCTGCAATAATCGGATCGTCTACCATGTGGTGCAGGACATTCGGACGGAGGCCTTTGAAAAGCTGGAAAAACTCCCGTTCCAGTATATGGACACGCACCCGCATGGCGAGGTGGTGAGCAAGATCATCGCCGATGTCGATCAGTTCTCCGACGGCCTCATCATGGGTTTTACGCAGTTCTTTACCGGCGTGATCACCATCTTCGGGACGCTGGGCTTCATGTTCGCCATCCATGCGGGCATCGCCTGCGCGGTCGTCGTGCTGACGCCGCTCTCGCTGTTCATCGCGAGCTTCATCGCCAAGCGGACCTATAACCTGTTCCGCGCACAGGCGGAGGTGCGCGCCGAGCAGACGGGACTCATCGACGAGATGATCGGCAACCAAAAGGTCGTGCAGGCCTATGGCCGGCAGCGGCAGGTGATCGAGCAGTTCCGGGAGGTCAACACGCGCCTACAGGACTGCTCGCTCAAGGCGACCTTCTTTTCCTCGCTCGTCAATCCGTCGACGCGCTTTGTCAACAGCACGATCTATGCGATTGTGGGCATCGTCGGGGCATTTTCCGTCGTGGCGGGCAACATGAGCGTCGGGATGCTGTCCAGCTTTTTAAGCTATTCCAGCCAGTACACCAAGCCGTTCAACGAGATCTCCGGTGTCGTGACGGAGCTGCAGAACGCGCTTGCCTGCGCGGCGCGCGTCTTTGCCCTGATCCGCGAGCCAGAGGAGATCCCGGACGCTTCCCCCGCGGTGGCGGTCGAGGAATTCGACGGCACGGTCAGCCTGGAGCATGTGAATTTCTCCTATGTGCCGGAGCGCAAGCTGATCCAGGACTTCAACCTCGTGGCTAAGCCGGGGCAGCGGATCGCCATCGTCGGCCCGACGGGCTGCGGCAAGACGACGGTCATCAACCTGCTCATGCGGTTCTACGATGTGAACAGCGGCAAGATCGCCGTGAGCGGCGTGGACATCCCCGACATGACGCGGCACAACCTGCGTCAGGGCTACGGCATGGTGCTGCAGGACACCTGGCTGCGCTCGGGGACGATCCGCGAGAACATCTGCATGGGTAAGCCGGACGCGACGGAGGAGGAGATGATCGCAGCAGCCAAGGCGTCGCACGCGCACAGCTTCATCCGCCGCCTGCCGCAGGGCTATGACACGCCGATCGGCGAGGACGGCGGCAGCCTCTCACAGGGGCAGAAGCAGCTGCTGTGCATTACGC
>CAKTFI010000102.1 GCA_934555865.1 uncultured Christensenellaceae bacterium
GCGCGATCAGATAGACATCCATCTTATCCCACAATTGCGTGCCGATGCCCGATAGTTTTTCCCACATAGCTTTTCTCCGTCAACGATCCTTCCAGACGCGCCCGATGTAGTCCGCCGGCACGACCTTTGCGTAGTAATCCTGTGCCGCAATCGCTGCCGAAACAGTGAAGCGATTCTTCACATGCAGCAGGCACTCCGCGAAGTATTCCTCGTCCACCGGCTCTTCTGTCAGAGGATAAACCTCCTCTTTGCTGCTGTTGTACACCAGCCTGTCGGTCACAAAACTCTGATTCGAGAGAATCGCCATCCCTGCACTGTCCGATAGGATGTCCTGCCCGCACAGCAGGCGGGAATCATAGTCAAACCCGAACAGATTTAGCAGCGTCGGCAGCACATCCACCGAGCAGCAGGGCTTTGTCACCGTCACCGGCTGCTCCATGCTCCCGCTCCACAGGATGAGGCGGCTCTTATAGCGCTCCATACCGCCGTATTCCAGGTCTCCGCCGCAGAATTCCGCATATTCCCGGTCGGACAGGCCATAGGGGTAGTGGTCTGCCGCGAGGACGATCACCGTCTTTTCAGAAAGGCCCTTGGCCTCCAGCGTATCCAGCAGATATTCCAGCGCGTATTCCAGCTCCATGTTGCAGGCTAGATAGGCCTGCGCCGCATCGGAATATCCTGACAATTTTGCATAGGATTTCACAACCTGCTTGTTCTTTTCCGCCATGGAATTCACACCGGTAAATTTATAATTGTGATGTCCACTCACGCTCATATAGTACGCGTGAAAACGCGACTCGTCAATGTATTCGTCGATCGTATACTTGACGGTCAGCAGGTCGGATTCCGGCCAGCCGCTCAGCCCGCCGATCTCGTTCCTGCCCTTGAAGTCCACATAACCGATGTTCGGGTGTGTCAGGTTGCGGGAATAGTATTCCGCCGTGTGGCCGTGATACCCCTTGGCGTCCACCCCTGCGCCGCGCATCACACAGCCCATGCAAAACGGTAGGCAGTGGTCCTTGGAAGCCAGAAAGGTGCTCTTCGCCTTGGTTCGACTTGTGTCCGGAAACAATCCCGTGAGGTAGGCATATTCCCCATTCGTTGTGTTGGAAGGGAAGGTGCTCCAGTAATTTTCAAACACAAAACCCTCGTGCGTCAGCTTCCAAAGCGCCGGAGTCAGCTGTTCATCCACAATGGCTGCCGGAGAAAATGCCTCCGCACAAATCATGATCAAGTTATACCCCTCAAACATGCCGGAATAGGCATTCTTGCGCGTCCCCGGCTGTGCAGCAAAGTAAGCGTGCAGCGTGCGCAGGTTTTCCTCTGCCTCTGCGCCCGCCAGCGCCCCGAAATCGATGTCCAGCCAGTTTTTTTCCTGCGAAGCGTCCTGTTCACCCGCTCCTTCCAGCTCATCGAGCGGGGTCACTTCATCGAGCTTCAGTGTTTCCTCCTCCCCGAACAGCACGAATTGCAGATCCCCCTTGACCGTTGGGATCAGCCCCAGTTTTTCGATGCTCAGGTCCAGCACCCAGGTATCGCGGTAGAGGTCATACGGCGAATGCGTCCCCCGCCCGCCGAGCGGGAGTAGCAAGAACGCCACCAAGACATAGGATAGGACCGCTGTCACCAACAGCCCTCCCTGATGCAGCCAGCCACCGTGCCGCTTTCTGTTGAGCCGCAGCTGCATTCGCCGCACGGCCATCGCCATGAACGCAAACGGCAGCATCAGAATGAGCAGCCGCGGAAGCGATTCCCAGATTGCGATCAGCGTTTCCGTCAAAAAATTGGCCAACATGTCGCCACCCAGGCCGATCTGCGAGATCGCATAGAACGAAAAGAACACATGGTGGTACACTACCTGCGACCCATAAACGAGAAAGCCCAGCGCCGTGAAGCTCCAATAGAGTGCCCGCCGCGTGCGCGGTCCGAAGAAATCCGTGACCCACGCTAAAAACAGGCCGAGTGGGATTGCGAATAGTACCGGATACAGGATCTTGAGATCGCCGAACAGCATCACATGGAACGCCGCCTCAAAATACATCAGCATTCCGATATAATAAAAACAGGAAAAATGTCCTGCAATAAAGTTTTTCACTCGTTCCATCGGTCCCTTTTCCTCCAGATAAAATCTATATAGGATATTATAGCCTCTTTCGCCCCATCTGAAAACACCCATTCCATAAATTCTGTGCCGCCTTATGCTACAGTTTTGCCGCAGTCATTTCTATTTTCAACATAGTTCGATTTTTCTATCCTTCCAACGAAAGACGCCGCGTTCCAAGGAACGCGGCGTCTTTTTGCTCTTCTGTTTTATTTCTGAATGTCCGAATCGTCAAAGATATCGCCGCATTCCGGGCAGAATTTCGGCGGATGATGCGGGTCCTCCGGCTGCCAGCCGCACTTATTGCAGCGGTATACCGGCGCTGCTGCAG
>CAKTFI010000103.1 GCA_934555865.1 uncultured Christensenellaceae bacterium
GAGCTCCCAGAGAACAAGCACTTCATCGGCGTGCAGTTCCACCCGGAGTTCAAGAGCCGCCCCAACAAGCCGCATCCCCTGTTCCTGCGCTTTGTGGAAAAGAGCCTGGAACGGCACGAGCAGACGCATCCGGCGCAGTAACGGCGCGACGGCAATTTATTTCCGCAAAGAAGGCTCCCGAAAAAGGGAGCCTTTTGCTTTGCCAAATTTTTTTGAACAGCACGGGGCTTTGCCCAAAGGCAGCCCTTTTTGCATATCCCGTTCTCTCAAAGTCCTCTTCCCTATCCTCTCGGGAAAGCAGGCCCGCCATCGGCGTGTTGCTCTGCCTACCCGTCCCCCAGCGTTTATCCCCTTTCGGGTTTTTGTTGCAAATGCTCTCGCATGTCTGCCTCTGGCCTCACTTCGTGCCCACCACCTTGCGGCCGCGCTGCGCCTTGTATTTCGAATCGGCGAGCTTTTCCCGCCGCACCTCCTCGCCCGCGCGGTAATACACCTTATAGGAGGTGTAGGTCTCTCCTTTCTGCCGCGGCACCTCGACCTCGGAAAAGCCCTTCGCCTTTGAGTCATCGTAAATGACCTCCATCTCGCCCTCGGGCGCGATGTCGCCGGTGTGCTCACTTTCCAGCTTGATCTCGTCAAAGTCCGCAAACGGCAGGGCATAGACCTCCACGCACACCTTCGTGCCATCCTCGATCCAAGCGTGGATAAAGGCGTCGCCCTCCGTGTTGTTCTTCCACCGGAAATCGATCGTCCCCGTGTTGACCGTCGCATCCAGTCCCGCCTTTACATAGTTCACCTTGGCCGAATGGCATCGCCGTGCCGTGACCTCCAGGTCCGCCTTGGCCACCGCGTTATACAGCGTCGTCGAGACCTGGCACACGCCGCCGCCCGGCTGATCCTCCCGCCGCGCGCCGCCCTCCACGATGGCCGGGGCGGGCAGCCACCCGTTCGCCGCCGTGCGGTCGCCCAAGATTTCGTTCATCGAGCATTCCTGCCCGGCGTACAGCAGGCGCCCATCCAGCAGGGCGACCGCCTTTTCGATGTTCTTGCCGCGGTTGTCCGCCGTCCCGCCAAAGGAAGTCTCTGCCCCGGCGCGGCGAACCAGCCCCGGCGTGATGTCTGCCAGCTTCCGCTCCGGCTCGATCCGCTCTACGGGCAGGACGAACGACGCGATCTCCCCCTCCTGCACACCCTCGCGCAGCGTGGATACCGCCCCCGCTTCGGACAGGGCGCGCCCCGCCTGCTCCTCGTGATAGACAAGCTGCCCGTCCTGTGCCTCCAGCCAGGCGTCCGCCGCCAGGGCGTCATACGCTACCTTCCAATCGGCCGCCGTCTGCCGCGCCTGCGCCTCGTCCAGGCAATAGGAAAGCGGGCTCTCCTGCCCCGCGGCCAGGCGCTCGATCTCCGCCTTCAGCTCGCCATAGCTCCCCTCGCGCCCCCAGGCATAGGCCGTCTGGGCGCTGGCCGCACAGTCGATCGAAATGCCCATCGCCGCATGCGATGCGCGCCGCTCCTCTCCGTCCAGGCAAAAGACCGCTTCCTCGGCGGCAAATTCCTCGGCCAATGCCTCCCGGATCGCCTGCTCCGCCTGCGCGGGCGTGAGCCCGCCCACCGCAACGCCGCCCACCGTGATGCCTTCGTGAATGACGGGCGAGTTCACCCACGCATCGCGCTGCGCCTTTTTCTGCCGCGCCGTCTGCATGCCGATCGCCGCGGCCGTGCCGCCTGCGATCAACAGGGCGCAAAATATCCAGATCCAAGTCGTTCTCTTCTTCATATTCATGTTCAGTATATTGCATTGGGGAAAATTTATGAGCGAACTGCAAACTTTTTTGAAATATCCCGAAAAAAGTGTTTTCCCGCGCGCGGGGCGGGGTATTGTCGTTTGATTTTTGTGCAAAATTATGCTATGTTTATGTTGCCGCAGGAGACAATTCTCCCATAGGCGGCGATTCCTGGAATTTACGAAAAGAGGTGTTTTTTATGCCAGGACCTATCCAACACGGCGGTGGCGGCGGCAGCTTTGGCGGCCCGCGCGGCGGTGGCTTCGGCGGCAATCGCGGCGGTGCACCCCGCGGCCCCATCCAATTCGGCGGCCCCAGAGGGGGTGGTCCGGGT
>CAKTFI010000104.1 GCA_934555865.1 uncultured Christensenellaceae bacterium
TCTTTGAGGCGACGCCCGAGATGCGCACGCTCAATGATTACCGCTTTCACAAGAAGTTTGTCGCGGAAAGCGGCGAGCCGGGACGGGATTCCAACAAGACGGGCAAAAACGGCAAGGATCTCACGCTGAAGGTGCCGCAGGGCACGGTGATCTATGACGCGGAAACGGGCCGGGTGGTCGCGGATCTCAACCGCCCGCAGAAGCGGGTGATCCTAAAAGGTGGGCGCGGCGGTAGGGGCAACGCTCGGTTTGCCACGTCCACGCGGCAGGCGCCGCGCTTTGCGATCCCCGGGCGCAAGACGGTGGGCCGGGAGGTCGTGTTGGAGCTCAAATCCATCGCGGATGCGGGGCTGGTGGGCTTCCCGAGCGTCGGGAAATCGACGCTGCTCTCCGTCGTCTCGGCGGCAAAGCCGAAGATCGCGGAATACCACTTTACGACGCTGAGCCCCAACCTCGGGGTCGTCTCGGCGGCGGCCGGCAGCTTTGTGCTGGCGGACATTCCGGGGCTCATCGAGGGCGCGAGCGAGGGCGCGGGGCTGGGGCACCACTTCCTGCGGCACATCGAGCGGACGCGCCTCATCGTGCATTTGGTGGATGCCTCGGGCATGGAAGGGCGCGACCCGGTCGAGGACTACTACGCCATCCGCAAGGAGCTGGCCGCCTACAGCGAGGAACTCGCGGCCAAGCAGGAGATCGTCGTCGCCGCGAAGATGGACATCCCCGGCGCGGAGGTCGGCCTGGAGATGCTGCGGGAGGAACTTTCTCCGAAGGGCATCGCGATCTATCCGATCTCGGCGGCGACGACACAGGGCGTCAAGGAGCTCATGGACGCCGTTTCGGCGGCGCTTGTAGACATCCCGATCCCGGAACCGATTGCCGAGGACGGTGTGCTGGAGGAATGGGCGGACTACGATGCGCAGTTCACCTATGAGTTGCGGCGCGGCGAGGACGGCATTGCCGAGGTCAACGGCGCGCTCATCGACAGCATCTTTGAGCGCATCGACCCGGACGACCCCGATTCCATGCGGCATTTCGCCAAGCTGCTGGAGGACTTCGGCATCATCCGCGCACTGCGGGAATTCGGCGTCAAGGATGGGCAGGAAGTGCGCCTAAACGGCGAAACATTTGACTTTGTAGATTGAGGAAATACCGAATGACAAGTAAACAGCGGGCCATGCTGCGGGCGATGGCCAACGAATATCAGCCGATCATTTATATCGGCAAGGAGGGCGTGACGGAAGCGCTCATTCAGGACGCCGACGCGGCGCTGGAGGCGCGGGAGCTTGTAAAGGGCTCGATCGGCCGCAATGCGGAGGTCGACCTGCGCACGGCGGTGGCGGAGCTTTGCCAGGCGCTGCAGGCCGAACCGGTCCAGGTGATCGGGCGCAAGTTTGTCATTTTCCGTCCGTCGCAGAAGAATCCGACGATCCAGCTTTGAGGGAGCTCCCCCGCGAGGCGCGGTAGCTGGCCAGCGCGAGCAGCAGGCAGAGCACGGCGGCGATGGGATAGAGCAGGTTGAAGCGAAACAAGAAGTACCAGAGTAGCAGGAAAAACGCGCAGGTGAGATAGGCGCGGTACTTGTTGGGGGCAACGGCGTTGTGTATCAGTCCGCCCTCGGCATAGAAGTGCCGCATTTCCTCCTCGATCGCGCGGTGTAGCTGCGCCTCGGAAACGGGCGGCAGCGTCTGTGCGGCGAAGGCGAGCAGCGCCTCCTGCCCGAGCAGCGTGAAGGAGATGCCGAGCCGCCGGGAAAAGGCCGCGGCGTCGTCGACATAGCTGGAGGCGGAAAGCAGGCAGCAGGCGGACGCGCCCAGGCGCTGAAGCTTGCGGTAGACCGCCATCATCTGGCGGATGCCGACCGGCGCCTTGGGGTGGTTGTGAAAGGCATAGCAAAAGCAGCCCTCTTTCGGGT
>CAKTFI010000105.1 GCA_934555865.1 uncultured Christensenellaceae bacterium
GCGCATTTCACCGACAAGATCGTGGGGATCGTCATCCTCGGCGCGACCAAGCAGAAGATACTGGCGGCGGCCGAGAGGGCGGGCGTCACGAATATCCAATTGGCCGACAGCTTTGAGCAGGCGGTGCGCATGGCCTATGCGGCGGCGCCGGCCGGCGGCACGGTGTTGCTGTCGCCCGCGTGTGCCAGCTGGGACATGTTTGACAATTTCGAGCAGCGCGGAGAGGTATTTAAGCAGTTGGTCGAAACATTCTAAAAGCGAGGTAGGGCATGGCGAAGATTATACCGATGCAGAAAAGGCGCGGCAGGGACGCAGGGCCTGCGGGAAGCCCCGGGCAGGGCAGAGCGGGCCGCGCCCCCCGGCCGGATGCGCAAAAAAACGCGCCCCGGACGGCCCCCGGACAGGGCGCGCAGAAAAATGCATCCCGGACGAGGCCTCGCGGGGAGGCGCAAAATCGCGCCCCGCAGACGGCGCCCCGGCAGGAGCGCAAGGTCGTCGAGGTGGAAAAGCGCGTCCAGTATAAACCGGCGTATGATTACACGATCCTGATCCTGCTGGTCGGGCTGCTGGCGTTTGGCTTGGTTATGGTATATTCTTCCAGCTACTATGTCTCCGAAGTCAAGGGAGAGTCGCAGGCCTATTACTTCCTAAAGCAGCTATTGTGCGTGGCGATCGGGACGGTGGCGATGCTGGCGTTCATGAGCTTTGACTATCACAAGTTCATCGCCCTGTCATACGACGCGCGCAAGCTGGAATCGGGGCAGTATAAGAACCGCCCGTTGCTTTCCAAGCCGTATATCTGGGTATTGCTGCTGTCCATCGTCACGCTGGGGCTGGTGTTTACGCCACTCGGGGTGGACATCAACGGGTCGCGCCGGTGGATCAATGTGGGCATCAGCATCCAGCCGTCAGAGATTGTCAAGATCGGCCTCATCCTCTATGTCGCCTGTTCGCTCGGGGAGGATCCCCGGCGGATGCGCAATTTCTGGAACGGGCTGTTCTATCCCTACCTGGTCATCCTGCTCGCGATCTGCGCGATCATCTTTTTCCAGCCGAACTTCAGTGCCATCGTGTGCATTTCGCTGCTCATGATCTTCATGTTGGTCGTCGGCGGGGCCAAGATGAAGTATGTCTGGCGCATCGCCGCCGTGGCGCTCGTGTTCGGGTCGATCTTCATGGTGATGAAGCCCTACCGCGTCAAGCGGTTGCTCGCACTGTTCAATCCGGACAACAGCTGGCAGCTCAAGCAGTCGCTCTACTCCATCGGGGCGGGCGGCCTGTTTGGGCGCGGTCTCGGCAACAGCATGCAGAAGCTGCTGTACCTGCCGTATCGGGAATCGGACTTCATCTTTGCGATCATCGCGGAGGAGACCGGCCTGTTCGGGTGCCTGGTGCTGCTCGGCCTGTTTGCGCTGCTGATCTGGCGCGGCGTGCTGACTGCGATCAATGCGCCGGACCTGACGGGCATGCTCATCGCGACGGGGACGACGGCGGCCCTGGGCATTCAGGTCTGCGTCAACATCATGGTGAACATCGGGCTGTGCCCGCCGACGGGCGTCGTGCTCCCGTTTATCAGCTACGGCGGCTCGGGCGTCGTCATCTTCATGGCGATGATGGGACTGCTGCTCAATGTCTCCCGGCAGGGCTCCGCCCCCATCCCGGCAAAGCGCGGCGGGCGGCTGTTTTCCGTGGTCGTCCCGGCAGAGGACGGGACGCTGATCCGCGGGCTGGACGAAAAGAAAAAGCGCCGCCGCGAGTATGAGATCGAACAAAAAAAGCAGGCAAAGCGTCGCCGCCGCCCGCACTAAGATAGGACGAAAAAAGCAGAACCACAGCGGTTCTGCTTTTTTCTGTGTCCTTTTAC
>CAKTFI010000106.1 GCA_934555865.1 uncultured Christensenellaceae bacterium
GGTGCGCACAGCAGCATCCTCCTGTTGGAGGGTGATAAAGTCGTGCTTCCGCCGCTCGACCAATATGTCCTGCCGGGTATCACGCGGCGGGTGATCGAACAGCTCTGCGAAAAGAACGGCATCCCCTATGAACGCCGGGTGTTCACGCTGGACGAATTGATGGAGGCGGACGAGATTTTAGTGGCGAGCACGACCAAGCACTTTGTGCCGGCGGAGGAAGTGGACGGCAAAAAGGTCGGCGGTAAGGCGCCGGCGTTGCTTAAAAAGCTGCAGGACCTCTTCCTGGCGGAATTGGCGGCACAGACGAAATAAGCGGCAAACAGGGCCTTGCCCGCTGTGTGCATCGAGAAAACCAGGGCGCGTTCGCGCGAGTATACGCCGGACGCGCCTTTTTAGAGTGCCTGTGCGAAGCGGGTCTCGCTTGGCGCAGATGTGTGAAACAGCGTGTGGGTGGAGGACTTTGTAAGATACCCTGGGGAGGGAAAAACGATGGATTTGACGGAAAAGACGATATCGGCTGAGCAGATCTTCCAGGGGAAGGTCTTTTCGGTGCATGTCGATGAAGTGAGCCTGCCGGACAGCAAGACAGCGTGCCGGGAAGTGGTAGATCACCCGGGCGGTGTTTGCATCGCAGCGGAGGACGATCGGGGGCGGCTGTTATTTGTGCGGCAGTATCGTTATCCCTGCAAGCGGGTCATGCTGGAGCTCCCGGCGGGCAAGCTGGAGCCGGGCGAGGATCCGTTGCAGGCGGCAAAGCGGGAACTGCGCGAAGAGACGGGGGCGCGGAGCGAGCATTTCGTCTACCTCGGCAAGGTGTTCGGCACGCCGGGGTTCTGTAATGAGGTGATTCACCTCTATTACACCAAGATCGAATCGATGGGAGAGACACAGTTTGACGAGGGCGAATTCCTGACGATGGAGGCGATCTCGGCCGAGGAGGCGATCCGCATGGCGGCGGAGGGGCGCATCGAGGACGGCAAGACGATCGCGGCGCTCATGCGGCTGCTGCCGCTGCGCTGAGGGGCCGGACACATGTATCGCGTGTATTTGCGGGAAGCGATCCATCCGGCGGCCGAGGCCTATCTGCGGGCCCATGCGCAATTGCTGACGCGCGAAGAAGACCTGCCGCTGGCCGATGCCGTGTTGACGCGCAACCTGCACATCGACGCAGCGTTTTTGGAGCAGGCGAAAAACCTGAAAGTGATCGCGATTCACGGGACGGGGCGTGACGGCGTGGACGAGGAGGCGGCGCAGGCGCGGGGCGTGGAGGTGTTTTCTACGCCCGGGCGCAATGCGCAGGCGGTGGCGGAATTGATCGCCGCGATGGCGCTCATGCTTTCGCGCAGACTGCCGCAGGCGATTTCTTGCACGGGAGAGAGCGCCCCGGCGTCGCTTCTGGGGCAGGAGTTGCGCGGGAAATGTGCGGGCTTTCTGGGCACGGGGCAGATCGCCCGGCGGGCGGCGGAGATCTTCTGTGGCGGGTTTGGCATGCGCGCGATCGGGTATTCGCCCTCTTATACGCGCAAGAAGGC